>CAYNPB010000059.1:0-14007 GCA_964399005.1 uncultured Sangeribacter sp. | reverse complement strand
CTTCGTGACGAATGAAAACATCTTTTTTCGATATTGAAAACTGGCGGGAGATCGGTGCTACACTTGCCCGCAACAAGACTCGGACTTTCCTGACAGCGTTCGGTATCTTCTGGGGCACGGCAATGCTTGCCATGCTTTTTGGAGGAGCCCAAGGTTTTGAAGGAGTGATGCGACGTAATTTTGCCGGATTCTCTACCAATCTTGGTGCGGTGATAGCTAATCGCAGGACTGTGCCTTATAAAGGCTTCACCAAAGGATCGGGTTGGAATCTAACTACGCGCGATGTGGAACTTATACGCCAAGTTGCTCCTGCCATCGAATATAGCTCTGAGATGAATAGCCGAAGAGTGACTGCTGCTTATGGCTCAAAGACTAAATCGGCAAATGTCTCCGGAGTAGACGGAGATTTCGGCAAAATAATGATTCCCGTCATTAATGAAGGGCGCTTCATCAATAATGGAGACGTCTCTGCCGAACGCAAGGTAGCCGTCATAGGCAAAGACATCGCCACATCTCTCTTTGGCAATGACTCTCCTATCGGTGAATATGTCGCTCTGGATGGCATTTATTTCAAGGTAGTGGGAGTTGCATCGCAGGTGTCGGAAGTCAGCATCAACGGGCGCCTCGACGAGAGCATAATACTTCCTTCCTCCACCATGAAGAGAGCTTTTAATTGGGGTAATACAGTAGGCTTCTTTCTCTACACTGCTCCTCAAGGGAGGTCGCCGGCCGAGAATGAGGCCACCATCCGCCGTATCGTTTCTTCAGCCCACTCTATAAGCCCCGACGATAAGAATGCCGTCGAATTTATGGATATCTCCGAACAATTCGCGATGATCGACAATCTGTTTCTCGGCATATCTCTACTCGCTCTCTTTGTCGGATTTGGTTCGCTTATGGCAGGTGTCATTGGTGTAGGTAATATCATGTGGATAGTGGTCAAAGAGCGTACCCAAGAGTTTGGTATCCGTCGGGCAATTGGCGCAAAACCACTTGATATAACGGTTCAAGTGCTATCCGAAAGTATCATGCTGACACTCGTGGCAGGCACTCTGGGAGTATGCTTCGGCGCGTTAGTGCTTGGAATTGCTGATAAATTGACGTATGATCCTATACTCGGACATGCCGGTTTCGAGCTGACATTCCGGGCGGCTATCACCATCGTGGCTCTATTCTTTGTGCTCGGATCCTTAGCCGGCACAATCCCTGCTATCCGTGCAATGCGTATCAAGCCCATAGAAGCCCTCAACGACAAATAAAAGATTAAAGATAATAATATAAGATTAAAAGAATAAAGAATACCCAACTTCAACAATGTGCTGAGGACACAAGTCCGAAGCCATTCTAAATTCTAAATTCCAAATTCCCAATCAAAGAAAATTCTCAATTCAAAAAGATATGAAAAAGTTTCTTAAGATCTTCCTCTGGATCATCGTTGCCGCCATCATTCTCGGCACCTTTTATTTCCTCTATCGAAACTCACAGCCTAAAGAAGAGCACTATGCGACTGTTAATCCTCAAATGACAGATATCCGTCGCACTACGGTGCTCAATGGAAAGATCGAACCTCGCGATGAGATTCAGATTAAGCCCCAGATCTCCGGCATCATAACTCAAATTGATGTTGAAGCAGGCGACTTCGTTCATGAAGGAGATGTAATAGCACGAATCAAGGTCATCCCGGAGGCATCCCAGCTTTCCAATGCCCAGTCGCGTATTGATGCCGCTCAAGTGGAAGTGGATGATGCTCTTGTGAAGTTCAACCGTAGCAAGGAGCTCTATGATAAGAAAGTCATTTCCCGCGAAGAATACGAAAATGCAGAGAAGACTCTTGTGAAGGCGCGTCAGGATCTCAATTACGCTAAGGATTCCTATCGTATCGTGAAGGAGGGTGTCTCTCAGTTTAATGCTCAGGAAAGCAACACGCTTGTGCGTGCCACAATCACGGGCCTTGTGCTGGATGTGCCGGTGAAAGTCGGTTCCTCAGTGATTCAGGCCAACACCATGAACGACGGCACCACCGTGGCGACTATAGCTGATATGACCAATCTTATCTTCAAAGGAAATGTCGACGAGACGGAAGTAGGTCTTCTGAAACCGGGAATGAGTATGGACATCACCATAGGTGCAGTTGCCGACCTGCATCCCTCGGCGGTGCTTGAATATATATCGCCGAAAGGAACAGAAAACAATGGCGCCAATACTTTTGAGATCAAGGCAGCCCTGACGGTCGACGATGTGTCGGCGCTTCGTTCCGGCTACAGTGCCAATGCAATTATCCTCCTTTCTGAAGCAAAAGACGTGATTAGCATCCCGGAAAGTGTCGTTGTGTTTGAGCGTGACAGTACTTTTGTATTCGTGCGTACCGACACGGTGCCCTCTCCAAAGTTCGAACGTCGTGCGATTGAGACCGGGCTCTCCGATGGCATTAATGTAGAAATCAAGAAAGGTCTCAAGAAATCAGACGTAATACGCGCTGAAAAGCTCTAACCACTATGAAAAAAATTATTATATTCTGCCTCCTCTCGCTTTTTTTGGTCCTTGACCCTTCATCCGCGCTCGTTAACGCTCAATCCTCATCGCAAAACGCGCTACTCGATACGCGCTACGCACATTGGACTCTCGATTCCTGCATCAACTATGCTCTAATACATAATGTTGATGTCCGTCAGCGCATCAACGCTGCCCGACAGGGGGAGTTGGCTGTCACTGAGGCAAAAGACCGTGTGCTTCCAAACCTGAGTGGCTATGGCAGCCAAAATTTCAGTTTCGGCCGAGGCTTGACTGCCGACAACACATATGCCAACCGCAACACAAATTCATTCTCAGTGGGGGCACAGCTCTCCGTGCCGCTTTTCCAAGGTTTGCGTGTGGTGAGATCCGTGAAGTATTCTGAGACTTCGTTGCAAGCGCTTGTGGAGCAGTCGGAGGCAATTAAAGATGATGTCACTGTAAATGTCATGGCAGCCTATCTTCAGGCTCTTTACTCACGCGAGTCTTTAGAAGTGGCGAGGATGAGTCTCGGAGTTTCGCGCGATGAGCTTAAGCGTCGTGAGATACTTCTGGAAGCCGGCAAAATACCGGAACTTGACCTTTTTGAAGCGAGAGCGCAAGTGAGCCGAGACGAACTTACGGTGGTCAACGCTCAGAACGATAGCGTTATGGCTCTTCTTGACCTGACTAATCTTCTTGATATAGAAAACGACGGCACTTTCGATATTCTTCCCCTTCAAGAAGAAACGCTCCCGATGCCTTCGCTTGACGAAGTCTGGACTAATATGCAGATGGCCAATCATACCCTCCGTGCAGCTGTGATCAGAAAGCGTGCTGCTGGAGAAAATGTGGAAGTTGCTAAGACAGGCTATATTCCTACTCTTTCTTTCAATGCCGGACTTGGAACCAATTACTATCGGACTTCCGGTTTCCATAACGAAAGTTTTGCCGCCCAGATGCGTCATAACTTTTCGAAGTCGCTTGGATTTTCTCTCAATATACCGATCTTCGATGGCTTTTCGACTCGCAACTCAGTCTCAAGGGCTCGACTTGAGCAATTGAATGCTGATCTTGATCTTGACAATACTCGTCAGCAACTCTATAAGACGGTGTCGACAGCACATGCGCAGGCAGTAGCAGCCGGAAGCAAGGAGAAAGCGGCAGAAGCAGCCGTGGAGAATACGAAAGCAGCATTTGACGCCATGGCAGTCAAATATGACAATGGTCGCGCTAACGCAACAGAATATGAGAAGGCAAAGGCCGACTACATAAACGCCATCGCCGATAGACTTCAGGCATCCTACGAGCGTCAGCTCCGCATTCGGATTCTACGCCACTACAATAGTAATTGAGAATTGAGAATTGAGGACTCCGATAGCCCCGATAATTCCGATAGCTCCGATATCTTTTGATTATAGTAGACTAAGCTCGGAGAGCTGATATTATGAAGATACCCCAGGCATCAGCCTGGGGTAATTTGCTATAGCTCATTGGCCTCGGAGAGGCGATTAGTGGGATCGGCATGAATAGTGCATTATGCATTAGAGAAGCGACTTCAGTTTCTCTGACGCTCCCTTCTGCGATACGAGAATACCTTCCGGCGACACTACTATCACAATGTCTTTAAGTCCAAGTCCTATCACCGGGATGCCTAATTCGTTGACGATATGCGTGTTTGTGCAGTCGAACAGTTTGGCAGCCCCTTCTGTCTCTGATGGGAGTTTCTCTGTCAGGGTGTTCCAGGTTCCGAGATCGCGCCATTCGCCGTTGTAGGGTAAAACTCCCACTGATTTGGCTTTTTCTACGACTTCATAGTCAAAGCTTATCTTAGGGAATCCTTCATAATCGGCACGTATCTCCTTGAAATCCTTATCCGGCATATATTTGCCTACGATCTTCATAAGATACTCAAGCTTGAAAGCAAACACACCCCCATTCCATAGAGCTCCTTCAGCAAGGAGCTTTTCAGCAGTGGCTACATTGGGCTTTTCTGTAAATCGTTCTACCGGCATGGCTCTCCCTTCTGTTGCCACCCCCTTCTCCGGAACTATATACCCGAATTTCTCAGATGGATAAGTCGGTTTGATGCCCATAAGAATCAGCTCTGCATCTCCACGCTTCACGGCCTCTGCCATCTTGCACACCGTCTCGAAATATGAATCATCGGCATAAGTGTCGCATGGCATCACGATAATGGGTTCGTCGGCTGCCGTTCCCTGAGATGCAAGATATGCGCAAGAAAGTGCTATTGCCGGAAAAGTGTCACGGCGGCACGGTTCTGTCACGATCCCTATGCTGCGTCCCAGCTGGTCTTTGACATATCCTGCTTGCACTTCTCCGGTGGCAACTACAATTCCGTCGGCATGGCCGGTGGATTTTATCTGGCGTACTACACGCTGTATCATAGACTCCTTGCGTCCATCCGGCGACTCCAGTACCTGCAGGAACTGTTTTGAGCGTACATCATTTGAAAGAGGCCAAAGTCTTTTCCCGGAGCCTCCGGAAAGCATTATTATCTTCATTTCTTAGTCCTATTTTGGTATTAATTCACAAAGATACGCAAAATTTTATTAACTTTGCAAAAATTCCAAATATGAATTTAACTTCATATGAATTTAGCCTCGGATATAAAGTTTCTAAAAGGAGTGGGAGAGACAAGAGCAAAGCTTCTTGCCTCCGAACTTGACTTGCATACATGTGAGGATCTGCTGACTTATTTCCCGACCCGCCACGTCGACCGCTCCCGATTCTATCATATCCGCGACCTTTATGGCTCTGAGATGCCATACATCCAGATAAAGGGGCAATTCATTAATTTTGTAAAGGAAGGGGAAGGGCATAAGCAGCGGCTGACTGCTACCTTCACTGACGGCGATCGTCTGTGTCAAGTCACATGGTTTGCCAAAATCCAGACAATTTCCAACATGTATCGCCCCGGAGTGATGTATGTATTGTTTGGCAAACCAGCATTCAAATTCAATGCGTGGCAGTTTGTGCATCCTGAAATAGAGGTTTTCGATCCTGCACGCCCCCCACAGGGGCTTCGTGGCATATATGGGCTCACTGATACGCTTAGGAAGCGTGGGTTCACTACGCGCCTGATGCAGAAACTGACAGCCAATCTTCTTGATTCCATCCCGGTCGGTTCTATCCCCGAGACTCTTCCGGAGGAGGTGATGAAAGAGCGGTCGCTGATGCCTCTTGATGAGGCGATACGCAATATGCATCGTCCCATGTCGTTGCAAGCTCTTCAGAAAGCAACTGAGCGAATGAAATTTGAAGAGCTTTTCTATCTTGAGCTTCATATCCTTGAATTCTCGCGTAGAAGAAACCTTCAGCTCCAGGGACACGTGTTCTCGAAAGTCGGCCCCCTTTTCAATCAATTTTATTCTGAGATTGTGCCATTTCCGCTTACGGGGGCGCAGAAACGTGTGCTAAAGGAGATTCGAGAGGATATGCGCACCGGCCGGCAGATGAATCGCCTGCTGCAGGGAGATGTAGGAAGCGGCAAGACTCTTGTGGCTTTCATGACGATGCTTCTTGCAGTCGACAATGGAAAGCAGGCTGCTCTCATGGCCCCTACTGAGATTCTTGCTGCTCAGCATGCGGAGGCGCTTGCCAAATGGGCTGAGCCGCTCAGGATAGGCACTGCTCTTCTGACCGGTAGCACCCGCACTGCAGAGCGCCGGCGCATTGCAGAAGGACTTGCAGATGGATCCATACAGATGCTGATTGGGACTCATGCCCTTATAGAAGACACTGTAGAATTTCGCGATCTCGGAGTGGCTGTCATCGATGAGCAGCATCGCTTTGGAGTGGCCCAGCGTGCAAGACTGTGGAAGAAAGGGCAGGTGCCTCCTCATGTGCTTGTCATGACGGCAACCCCCATTCCTCGTACACTTGCTATGACAGTGTATGGCGATCTCGATGTCAGTGTGATCGATGAACTCCCTCCCGGTCGAAAACCTATTCAGACTTGGCTTCGCTATGACGACAACCGAAACGAAGTGTATCGCCATCTTTGGAATGAGATTTGCAAGGGACGTCAGGCTTATATCGTCTATCCTCTGATAAAAGAAAGCGAAAAGACCGATCTCAAATCGGCTGAAGAAGGCTATGAGCGTATCAAAGGAATATTTAAAGATGTCGGTGTCAGTCTTGTCCATGGAAAGATGAAGCCGGCAGAGAAAGATGCCCAGATGCAGAAGTTTGCCTCCGGCGAGACAAAGATTCTTGTCGCCACCACTGTAATTGAAGTAGGTGTGAATGTGCCTAATGCTTCGGTAATGATAATAGAAAATGCCGAGCGTTTCGGACTTTCGCAGCTTCATCAGTTGCGTGGCAGGGTTGGGCGAGGAGCCGAACTGAGCTATTGCATTCTGATGAGTAAGCACCAGATTGGCGCAGATACAAAAAAGCGTCTCGGTATCATGACCGAGACTACCGACGGATTCCTGATTTCAGAAGCAGATCTGAAACTCCGAGGCCCGGGCGACATGGAGGGAACTCAGCAGAGTGGTATCGCTTTCAATCTTAAGGTCTCCAACCTTGCGCGCGACGGACAAATAGTAGGTCAGGCACGCGACACTGCCATGCGCCTCCTCGACGGCAAGATGCTTCTCTCCCCTCAGAGCATCGCCATCCTCAACTCGCAGCTACAATTGCGCTTCTCCAAATCTATTGATTGGAGCCGTATATCTTGAAAAAATATTCACTTTTTATTTGCATACCACAAAAAAAATCATTAACTTTGCGCTTCGAATGAGCCAAGGATGTCGCTATCCTGTCAATAGCTCTCGTATTTTATAGAATATTAAAGCAATATCAATATAAAAATGGCATCAACCAACCAGAACCCCGAGCAGCCTGATCAGCTCGAAGAAATCAACAGCAGGCTGACTAACCTCGGACGTAACATAGAGACCAACAAAAAAGCAATGGGTATAGCTTTGGGAGCTATCCTCGTAGTGGCTGCCCTCTTTTTCATTTGGCTTTACCTATATAAGGTTCCCACTAACAATAAGGCAATGGAAGCCTACAATAAAGTGGAACTTTCTTCTTTGGGTAATGATTCTACTGCCGCTGCTCAGTATAAGAAAGTGGCTGATGAATATGGTAGCACTGCTGCCGGAAAACTCGCTGCCCTCAGCGCAGCGCAGACTCTCTACAACTCCGGAAAGTATGAGGATGCTGCAAAATATCTTAAGAAATTCAGCTCAAAAGACAAGGTGCTCGATGCTAACGCTCAGGTTCTTCTCGGCGATTGCTACGTCAACCTTAAGAAATATGACGATGCTATCTCCGCATTCAAGAATGCAGTGAAGAAGGCTGACGGAAATCCGCAGATTGCACCACGTGCTCTTCTCAAGCAGGCTGTAGTATATGATGAACAGAAGAAATTCTCCGATGCTCTGAAATGCTACGAGACCATCAAGAAAGATTATCCACAGTTCACTCTTGGCAACGGTCTTTCTATCGATACATATATTGAGCGCGAGAAAGCACGCCTTTAATTCAATGCATAATGCATAATTCTCAATTCGTAATGCATTATTTAAATTGACAGATTGATTATGAATTATGAATTATGAATTATGAATTATGAATTAATATTTGCCCCATAAAATAATAAAACATACCTGCTTATTTTATGAAAGGGAAGTTCGCTGCTGCGGCCTTCCCTTTTTATTTTTTTATTTTTTAACACTCCGATTGCCATATTCCCAAATTATTTTTATATTTTTGTAGATGAAGTTTAAAATACTTCAATTAGACCCCTATCTCATAAAATAACTCATGAAAGAAGCTGCTTCGAGGGCTTTCAGCCCGGAGGAAGAAAGAAGAATTGATGTAGCCTACGATGAATTGCTCCGATCTTATGTCGAGAGTCGCCACCGCAGGAAGGTGGAGCTTGTAGGCAAGGCTTTCCGTTTTGCCCGGTTGGCTCATCAAGGTTGCCGTCGCAACGACGGTAGCCCTTACATCCTTCATGCTTTGGCCGTAGCCTTGATTTGTAGCCGTGAGCTTGGGCTTGGGTCCACTACAATTGTGTGTGCGCTGCTTCACGACATTGTGGAGCATTCCGACCGTAATATTGACGACATCCAGGCTAATTTCGGGAGCCAGATATCTTCAATTGTAGAAGGCATCAACAAGCTTTCCGGTGGCATTTTTGGTCATGCTGCTGAGACGCAGGCTCTTAAGCTGCGCGACATGATGATGTCGATGAGCACTGATGTGCGTGTGATTCTCGTCAAGATGGCCGACCGCATGCACAATCTTCGAAATATATCCACACAGCGCCCTGAGCGCAGGAAGAGAGTCGCAAGAGAGTCGCTGTATGTTTATGCTCCGCTTGCTGAAAGGCTTGGCCTATACAGCATGAAGAATGAATTTGAAGATCTTGCTTTCCGCTGCGAGGATCCGGAGAATTATGAGTTCATATGCAAGAAGCTGGAGCAGACTGATGAGGAGCGTCAGCGGATAGTGGAATCTTTCGTGGAGCCTCTGCGAAAGAGACTCAAGGATGAAGGGCTGGAATGCGAGATAAAGGCTCGCGTGAAGAGTATAAATTCCATTTTCCGCAAGATGCAGAAAAAAGGCATCCCCTTTGAGGAGGTTTTTGATGTGTATGCCGTCAGAGTCATCTACGAAAATGACGACGACGATCTCGAAGAGCCCATAGCCCGCCATATTGCCGAGATTTTGGAAGAGAAATACTCCGTCCATCCGGATCGCACGCGCGATTGGCTGCGTACCCCAAAAGATAATGGCTATCGCGCCCTGCATCTCACTCTGCGTGATGATACAGGCAGATGGACAGAGGTGCAGATAAGGAGCCGCAAGATGGACGATATCGCCGAGCTTGGATATGCAGCCCACTGGAAATATAAGGATGGAGTGCAACATGACACTGAGCGGCTTGACAATCTCGTCAATTCTGTGAAGGAGATTCTCGCGAATCCCGAGCCGAATGCTGTAGATTTTCTTGACACACTGAGATTTAATATTTTTGCAGAGCAGATATATGTATTCACTCCCGATGGAGATCTGGTAGGTCTTCCTGCCGGAGCTACGGTGCTTGATATGGCATATGCCGTAGATGAGAGCTTGGGCGATCATTGCATCGGGGGGAAAATCAATCGTCGGCTCGTCAATCCTGATTACTCCCTCGAGAGTGGAGACTTGGTGGAGATAATCACTGTAAAATGTGTCTCTCCTGAAGAAAAATGGCTTGGCAATTGCATCACAGCTCACGCCAGAAATATTATTAAGACAAGAATATGAAACTACCCGATCTTATTTCGAACGCCACAATACTGAAGATCGCTGTTGCACTGACAGCGTCAGTCGTGATTCTTCTTCTTCTTATGAAGAGTGACCATCAGAATTTCAGCTATGAGCTCAACCAGCCGTGGCGCTATCCGCTGCTGACGGCTGAGTTTGACACGCCGGTGATGCGCGACTCCGTCTCTGCACAACTGATGCGCGACAGCATCGACAGGGCTTTTGTGCCTTTTGTACAGCGCGACTACAGGGCTGCCGCACGAAATGTGGATAGATTCGTAAAGATTATCGGTAACTATGTCAATGCTTCCGATGCTGCTTTCCTTGGGAAAAAGCTATCTGAAGTGTATGGGAGGGGAGTGGTCAGTGCAGAACTTTATGATAAGATACACTCGTTCTCTCAGTCAAATCTTAGGATGAGCGACGAGTCGGATGATATGAATGCTGTCAAGCTGATTGATGCCTCTGCAATGATGTCGCCAAATATGGCATATAAAGCAGTTGACTCAGCCTATGTGGCGCATAAGTCTACTCACAACCACGAAGCGCGCCTGTCGGCTGATGTTGCAAAAGCCCTCAATGCAAGCCTGACCCCCAATATCGTCATCGACTCGGTGTCTGACTCCAGATTCCGCCATCAGGAATACTTGAACGTCAATTCAGCACTGGGTGTCATAAAGAAGGGTCAGAGGATAGTGGATCGCGGTGATATAATTGATGCTCAGATCTATACTAATCTCAACAATTATATTGATATGCTTGATAAGATGGAGTCAAAAACTCTGTCGAAGAAGTTTTTTACTACTGCGCAGGCTGTCTATATCGTCTTGCTCTTCACCTTGCTCTATCTGTTCCTTGCCATATATAGAAGAGAGCTGTTTGAAGACTTTAAGACAGTCACGTTTATTGTGACGCTCATCACGTTTTTTGTCATCTTAGCTGTAGAGTCGGCTGATATGTTCAACAATGGGCTTTATCTCATACCGTTTGCCGGTGTGCCTATTATTATCACCGTCTTTACGGATGCCAGGACAGCTATCTTCTCGCATATCATATGTATTCTGATGACTGCGCTTGCATCTCCATTCCAATTCCAATTTGTAGTTATTCAGTTTGTAGTCGGCATAAGCGCCACATTGAGCATTCATCATCTTGCAAGAAGAAGCCAGCTTCTGCGGACGGCTCTCATCTCATTCTTCCTCTATATAATCTGCTACGCAATGATGCTGACTCTCTCCGAAGGGACCATCACTTCCTACTCTTGGAGAATGGTGGGAGTGTTCGGAATCAACTCCGTGCTTCTTTCATTCGCTTATCTTTTGATTCTTGTAGTGGAGAAGATCTTCGGATTCACTTCTACCGTGACTCTTGTTGAGCTTAGCGACATCAATAGCCCGATCCTCCGCAATCTTGCCGAGGTTGCCCCTGGCACTTTCCAACACTCCATGCAGGTCTCGACTCTGGCTGCTGAAGCTGCGCGGGCAATTGGTGCCAATACAACTCTGGTAAGGACTGGTGCGTTATATCATGACATTGGAAAGAGCGACTCCCCGATATTCTTTACTGAAAATCAGCATGGTGTCAATCCTCATGCAGGTCTCGACCCTGAGACCAGTGCGCGCAAGATAATCAGCCATGTCACCGAAGGACTCAATATCGCTTCGCGAGAGAAACTTCCGCAGGTGATAAAAGACTTCATTACTGAGCACCATGGCAAGGGTGTAGCCAAGTATTTCTACAACACCGCCGTCAATCAGAGTGCCGACGGAAAGGTGGATAAGGCAGCTTTTGAATACCCCGGACCGAATCCACGGAGCAAGGAAACCACAATCCTCATGATGGCGGATGCCATAGAAGCGGCGTCACGCTCTTTGAAAGACTATAGTCCGGAATCAATCAATGCTCTTGTCGACAAGATAATTGATTCTCAGATGGCCGACGGCCTCTATAATGATTCTCCCATCAATTTCAGGGATATAAATGTGATAAAGGATACATTCAAGAAGCGTCTTGCCACTATCTATCACTCCCGTATAGAATATCCCGAAATCCAGAAAAGAGACACTCCTCAGGAGAGCACCTCCGGAGCCGGAAACTGACAGATTCTGTATTTGGGGTTCCTTTCAAGGGTTAGGGTCAAAACAACAAAATCGAAAAAACATCGTTAAAAAAGTAGAGACTTTATAAAAACTGTCTCATTTGGAGAATGAAGGAATACAATTATTCAAAGCATATAGAAATTTCTAAACATACCCATATATCAGGCAGAAGCTGGCGAACTCTTCTTTGGATGCTCGTCATGGCATTCTTCATGGCAGTGGCTGTGCCAAATGAAGCATACGCAGCTAAAAAGAAAACCTCTAAGGCCAAGACTACTGCCACCACAAAGAAAAAGACTACCACCAAGAAGCGCACTACTGCCAAGAGTAGAAAGAGGACTACCAAGAAGACGACCTCAACTTCCAGAGGTTCAAATTGGGCCCTTACGGCAGCTGACGTTGACCCCGAATCTAAAAGTCCGGAAGTGAAGACAAAGAAGTCGTCGAAAAGACAAGTGACGGTGGAGCGTCCGGATCTCGAGGCTATCCGTGTGGCGACCCTTGACCCCAACAATCCAATGTATTTCCCGAAACTGATGAAGAAATTCAACCGCAACGACACTACTATGACAGCCGATGAATTCCGACATCTCTATCTGGGATACATGTTTCAGGAAGATTATGATCCCTATCGGGAGTCGCCCTATTCAAGTGTGACAGATGCATACCGCAACAAGACTTCCCACACTAAAGAAGAAATCGACACTATCCGCAAATATGCTGAGCTTACGCTTCTCGACAATCCTTTTGACCTTCGCCAGATGTCATTTCTCGTTCATGTGCTGAAGGAGCGTAGGAAAGATATGAGTGCTAAAATATGGGAATACCGTCTGGAGCATCTCCTGGGTGCCATCAAAAGCACCGGTACCGGTGAGAATGAAGAAAATGCTTGGTTTGTGATTTATCCGGCCCATGAATATGATATGGTGCAGCTCATGGGGTATCACGCAGTGGATGCCGACTTCATAGAGCCCGGATTTGATTACCTTATCGTAGAGCCGGAAGAGGAGACGGCCCGACGCCTGCGCGACAAGGTGCAGAAAGGATTCTTCTTTGATGTCCGTCAGATTCATCAGCAATATGAGCTGAAGCATCCCGAAGATGGCGATGATGAGGAAGCAGTAGAATCTTCGGAAGAGGATGTCTCCGAAGAAGATCCCGATGATATCCCTGCTGAAGAAGAGGCAGATGTAATTCCAGCCGATCGCTAATACTCTTAACCAAATTCCAAATTCTTCAAAATCCAATTCGCCCCTACAGGCGTTATAATATTAGAGACATTCATTATGCATTCTGAATTATGAATTATGCATTCTGAATTATACATTGCAAATTATGCATTATGCATTACAAAGAGTGCATTATCCATTATGAATTATGCATTATGAATTATGAATTAATAAAAGCTATGGAAGAAAATAAAGAAATCATCGACAATGGCAAGTTTGTTGCCTTTGCATATACAGTAAAAGACGCTGATACCGGCGAAGTGCTTTTTGAAGCAAAACCTTCTGCCCCCGATGTAATGGTATATGGTGTCAGCAATGAAGTGATACCCGGCCTGATTGCTACGATCAAAGGCCTCGGGAAAGGTGATCGTTTTTCAGTCACTCTTCCTCCCGAAGTTGCTTTTGGCCAGCGCAACGAGGAGTGGATTCAGCAGGTGCCGGTAGAAGCATTCATGCGCGATGGAAAGATGGCCGTTGAAGTCAAGGAGGGCAATGTGCTCGATATGATGACCAACACCGGCGACATCGTCAGCGGACGTGTAGTGAAAGTCACTCCGGAAATCGTGGAGATGGACTTCAATCACCCGTTCGCCGGCAAGACCGTAGACTTCGACGGTGAAATCATTGAAGTCCGCGACGCTACCGAAGAAGAACTTCATCCTAAACATGCCTGCGGCTGTGGCTGCTCGCATCATGGCAATTGCGATGACGGCTGCGACTGCTCCGGACATGAAGGTGAAGGGAATGCATGTGGGTGTGGAGATAGTTGTAACTGTCATTAATCATGCCTGCTAAATCAGAAATTCCTGAAGAAATACTCCGGGTCAAGCAGCGCTTGTCGATTATAGGCGATTCTCCCGCTCTCATTGAGGCTATCAAGAGAGCGGTGACAGTCGCCC
>CAYNPB010000058.1:0-14105 GCA_964399005.1 uncultured Sangeribacter sp. | reverse complement strand
GTAACAAGGAACGTATCCAGCAGTATCGTGGCGTAGTGATCCGCATCTCAGGCCATCAGGACAAGAAGCGCTTCACAGTACGCAAGATTTCTGACGGCATCGGTGTAGAACGTATCTTCCCGATGGAATCACCCTTCATCGAATCAATCACAGTCAACAAGTTCGGTAAGGTGCGTCGCGCAAAACTTTACTATCTGCGCAACCTCACCGGCAAGAAGGCCCGCATCAAGGAACGCTTCGTAAAGAAGGACAAATAATCCTGAAGGGACTTCGCAGAATAAAAATCGGACGGGAAATTTTTTCCGCCCGATTTTTATGTTCTTTCCCTATTTTTTTTATTTTCTTACTCGATTAATATATTCTTGGGAGCTGTTTTTTTGTTATAATGATATGGCAAAAAAAGAGAAACGACAGAAGATAACACTCACTGCGGAGGCATGCCAAGGCCTCGTGGTGAAGAATACAGGGAGTGCCTATGAGGTGAGGCTTGACGATGGACCTACCGTAAGCTGCCGCATCAAAGGTAATTTCCGCATAAAGGGCATACGCACCACCAATCCGGTGGCCGTAGGCGACCATGTGAGAGCGGTGCGTGCCACTGACGATGTGTGGTATATCACCGAAATCCTTCCACGCCACAACTATATCATCAGAAGGGCTTCCAATCTCTCGAAGGAGTCACATATATTGGCTGCGAACATAGACAGGGCTCTCTTGGTGGTGACGCTTAAGGAGCCGGCTGTGCCTTTGACGTTCATTGACCGGTTTCTTGCCACTGCGGAAGCATACCGGATTCCCGCCGGACTTATCCTGAACAAGTGCGACATGTGGGATGAGGATGATCAGGAATTGGGGGAGGCAATGAAATATCTTTATGATTCATTGGGCTACCAAACCCTGATTGTGTCGGCAGCTACGGGATTTGGACTTGACCTGCTGCGGGAGGCCACGGCAGACAATATCTCTTTGCTTGCAGGCAACAGCGGCGTGGGAAAGTCGTCGCTGATAAATGCGCTTATTCCGGGGCTTAACCTTCGCACCGGAGAAATCTCAGAACTTTACCACACCGGCACACACACCACGACGTTTTCCGAAATGCTTGATCTCCCATATGGAGGCGAGATCATCGACATTCCGGGAGTAAGGAGTTTCGGGACCATAGACTTCACAACGGAAGACACGGGGCATTTCTTCCCGGAGATATTCAAGGCTGCTCGGGAATGCAAATACGGAGACTGCCGGCATACAGGGGAACCTGGCTGCGCTGTGAAGGAGGCAGTGGCTGAGCATCGGATAGCTGAATCGAGATATAACTCCTACCTGAATATCCTTGATGAAGTGGAAGCCGGGGATTCGGATAAGTATCGGGGGAAGGCGTAGTGCGTAGCGCGTAGTGCGTAGTGC
This sequence comes from uncultured Sangeribacter sp., assembly GCA_964399005.1. Classification (GTDB taxonomy): domain Bacteria; phylum Bacteroidota; class Bacteroidia; order Bacteroidales; family Muribaculaceae; genus Lepagella. The sequence continues at coordinate 12,701 of CAYNPB010000058.1, read as the reverse complement.
GTAGTGCGTGGTGCGTGGTGCGTAGTGCGATTTTTTGATAATAAATATTTAATTAGATATGAATAAGACGATGTCAATACTTTCGGCGGCTTTGCTGATGAGCGGGATGGGACAAATGTGCCCGACTGCTTTGGCTCGAAGCAGCTACGATCAGCAGTTTGCCGACTACCCTACTTACAATGGCAATGACCTTGAACTGAAGGTGGATGCTAATGGCACTCATTTCCGGCTATGGAGTCCGAAAGCACAGGAGGTGATGCTCAATCTATACAATACCGGGCTTAACGGCGAACCCTATGAGACGGTCCCTATGACGTTCCATCCGGAAAATGGAACCTGGACTGCAAGCTTCAAGCAACAGCTTTATGGGAAATTCTACACCTTCAAAGTGAAACAAAACGGGAAGTGGCTTGCAGAGACACCGGGAGTCTGGGCAAAGGCTGTAGGTGCCAACGGGAAGCGAGCAGCCATAATCGACTTTGCGAAGACGAATCCGGAAGGATGGGCTAACGACAAGGGGCCGAAAGTGGACAATTTCTCGGATGTAATCGTATATGAGATGCATCACAGGGACTTCTCGATGTCGCCCACTTCAGGAATAGCCAACAAGGGGAAGTTTCTTGCTCTGACTGAGAGCGGCACAACTTCGCCGGAAGGTGAAAAGACCGGCATAGACCATCTTAAGGAGTTGGGAGTGACACATGTGCATATTCTTCCGAGCTATGACTATAACTCTGTAGACGAGACCAATCTCCAGAAAAATACTTATAACTGGGGCTACGACCCTCAGAACTACAATGCTCCGGAAGGGAGCTACTCCACAAATCCATCTGACCCCGGCACAAGAGTGAAGGAGATGAAAGAAATGGTGAAGGCTCTGCATGATGCCGGAATAGGGGTCATCATGGACGTTGTCTACAACCATACTGCCGAGAATGACGGTTCGAACTTCGAGCTGACAGCACCCGGTTACTATCATCGCCATTGGGACGACGGAAGATATTCAGATGCTTCAGGATGTGGCAACGAGACAGCCTCCGATCTGCAGCAGATGCGCGACTATATCATCAACTCCGTGAAATATTGGGCAGACGAATACCATATCGACGGTTTCAGATTCGACCTCATGGCTATTCATGACATCGAGACGATGAATCAAGTGGCAGCGGAATTGAAGAAGATCAATCCTTCGATCTTTGTGTATGGCGAAGGTTGGACAGCGGGCGACTCTCCCCTTCCTGCCGAACAAAGGGCATTGAAAGAAAATGTCGGCAAAATGGAGGGAATCGCTGTTTTCTCCGACGATATACGCGACGCTGTGAAGGGTCACTATTCAAATGCAGAGGACCGTGGCTTTGCCACCGGGAAACCGGGCAATGAGGAGACCGTAAAAATCGGTATAGTAGCTGCTACGGCACATCCGCAGGTGGACTACTCGAAGGGAAATAACTCCAAGTTTGCATACGCATCATCGCCTGAGATGATAGTGAACTATGTGAGCTGCCATGACGACCTCATGCTGACCGACAAGCTGCGCAAATCTATGCCGGAAGCATCTGACGCAGAGAGAATGGCTGCTGCCAAACTGGCACAGACCATCATCTTCACCTCGCAGGGTACGCCATTCATGTTTGCCGGCGAAGAAATCTTCCGCGACAAGAAGGGAGTGCATAATTCCTACAACAGCCCCGATTCCATCAATGCAATAGACTGGAGCCTCAAGGCTGCCAACCGCGACCAGATGGATTATTACAAAGGTCTGATTGCGCTACGCAAAGAGCATCCGGCGTTCAGGATGACAACTGCCGAACAGATAGCTAAACACCTTGTCTTTGACAATATTGACTCTGAAAAGACACCGAACCTAATATCCTACACCCTGAAAGACAATGCCAACGGCGACTCGTGGAAGGAAATCAAGGTGATATTCAACGGAAGTAATGAGCCAAGGACAATTAAATTGCCTAAAGGGAAATGGGAAGCCGCAGTGAAAGACGGCAAAGCAGATCCGAAAGCCGGATTAGGGACTATGAGCGGGAGCGTCACAGTGGCTCCTACAAGCGCATTGATTCTAAAACGTTAATACAGTTTCAAAAAACTCAAAAAAAACATAATTTGTCAAGCCGAACTGCTAAAAATAGTTCGGCTTTTGCATTTTTAGTGTAAAAATATAAAAAAACAGAGGAAAAGAATCAAAAAAATTGCACATTAGCCATTTTTTTTGTAAATTTGCACCAAAGCAAATTCAAGACTTGTCGAACCATAAGTTATGAAAAAGATTTTCTTAATTCCAGCACTCTTATGTGCCATCCTGAGTCCTCTTGGAGCCTATGCCCAAGAAGAGACTGAAGAGCCGGTAGTCAAGAAAGACTACAGTTTCAAATCAGCTAAGCCGCTTACACAGATAGAATCTCTGTATTCAGCTATCATTGCCGCTACGCCAAAAGGTATCCAGAACACTTTAGGAGTTGAACTTTACGAAGGTAAAGACAGCATCCGCCGCATGGCATTGAACCCAACCGGCATCAACGTTGCGGTGGTGAAAAAAGACAAAAAAGGGAAATATTATCTTGAGACCCTCACCACAGACGGAGAAGCATCGAAACTCATGAGCTTTGATGCCAAGAAATATGGAATACCTTATGCAGCTGCCTACACACCCGACGCTCGCCAGCTTGCAGTGGCCACAGCCAACGGGACATATCTCTTCGAGACAAAGAAATTCAAGCCGGTAGGAGAAGCTCCGGCATTCACTTGCCATCCTGACATGCTTGTGTTCAGCCCGAATGCATATTTCCTTGCAGCTGCAGGCGACAAGAAGGTGGAAGTGATGAATTTTGAGGATAAGACCATGAGGCGCACTCTGAGCCCGGGCGAGGAAGTGACCGACGTTGTCTTCTCAAAATCGAGTGAAGACATGGCAGTGCTCACTGCCGACGGCATGGTGGAGATCTACGACACCCGCTCCTTCAACGTCAAGCTGATGATCGATGACCTTGACAACGGATATGCCTGCGACTTCAACTTCGACGGCAAATATCTTGCCATAGCAGCCGACGGCGACAAGGTGACTGTAGTGAATCTTCTTAAGCCGGAAGACCGCATCATCATGGAAGTGCCTGATGCAACTGTGAGCGACGTGCTCTTCATCGTAGACGCAGCCGACAACCCGGTGCTTGCAGCCGCTACCAATACGGGCATCCGCGCACGCCGCATGCAGCTGGAGCCCTACTACGCAAAACTCGTGAGCGATGAGGTAGACATGAAGATGAGCGAGTGGCTCAAGAAAATGCCAAACGAATCAATGGAAGAGTATCAACTTCGTGTCAACGACGAGACCCGCGCAAAGCAGCGCCGCCTCTTCGAGGATGAGATCTCTACCCGCCTGGCAGGAAACCTGACAGCAATGTCGAGCATCAGCCTCGGTCAATATGACGCCGACAACGAGGTGCTTGCCGTGAACTTCGACAATATGCCCACCATCTTCCTCCCGATGCCCCGTGAGGATCTCGGCGGAATCAACTCAGCCAACGACCTCTCTATCAGCGAGCAGCAGTATGGCTTGCTCGGTGACGACTCTTTCGAGCTTATCTATGCTAAGTTCACCAACAACAAGACTGGCGCAGAGTATATCTACGATAATGTGAACCGCAAGCCGATGAACTTCATGAACAACGACAATGTGGTGTCGCTTGAATTGGTGCAGCAGCAGATGATGGAGGAAGTTAGACTTGAAGAGCTTAAGGAGCAGGTGATGCAGGAAGCAAAGAAAGACAACGTAATCTCGGATCACACCCAGATTGCTGTCAATTCCGAAGTTGTGCCTGACTACGATGCCAACGGCAATAAGATCCTTAACTATAATGTGAACTTCCAGTATCAGGTAGACCCGGAATTCTCAGCACAAGAAGACTTCGCTCCCGGCAAATATCGCGCAGAGCAGTCAGGCGCAGCTTCTTCGATGCTCAACATCGTCAAGAATGCATTTGAGGGTGACTTCTCCAACTACGTGAAATCCGGCAAGCGCCTGAACGTGAAGATTTCCGGCACTGCTGACTCAAGCCCTATCAGAAACACTATCGCATATGACGGAGCTTACGGCGACATCGAGAACGAACCAATCTACCAAGACAACAAGATGAGTGCAATCACAGTGACTCAGAAGGATGGCATCAAGAGCAACGAACAGCTTGCATTCCTCAGAGCTTACGGAGTGAAAGAGTATCTTGACAAGAATGTGGAAGGCCTCCAGGATATGGACACCCGCTACACTTACAACATCGGTGTGAGCGAAGGCAAGGGTGCAGAATTCCGCCGCATCACAATTGAATTTACATTTGTCGACGCTTTCTGAAAGAGCACAATTCATTGATATAACAGTATATCCCGGATCGGACTGACCCCCGGTCCGGGAACAAATAAATAATAACATCTACAATACAATCACACATAAAAAATGAACAAGCAACATAGACTGAAAACGATTTTCACAGTGTCTGCAGTCGTAGCTGCAGGCATCATCTATGCAACAACTGCTATGCCGGAAGATTCCATTGCGCCCCAGGATCCTACAGAAATTGAGACTATCCAGATCTCAGAAGGGGGCGACAACGGCAATGTTGAAGAGGGAGACACTCTGTCGCCAAGTCAGATTGCTCTGAACGCGATGACGGAAGAATATAAGATACTTAAGGAACTTCAGTATGAAGGAGAGGATGAATCTACATTCTATCCGAAGGCAATGAACCTATATCTGACAGCTTCCAAGGCTCTTGAACTGGCAGAGGAGGATGATCAGAGGATGCAAGTGAAGAATGTGCTTCTCGACCTGAACGGGACTCTGCTGAAAGGAGCTTTCTACTACTCCAACAACGGAGATCAGCGTAAGCTGGCCGACTTTGCACGTGCATATATCGACTCTCAGAGACTCCCTATCTTTACAGACGGGGACTTCAAGCGCGATCCACGCGTCTATCCTACTCTCGTATACGTTGCGGCATCCGACTCCTACAATGCCGGCAACTATGAGTTGGCTAAGGAATATTTCGACATGTATCTTGCAACGGGAGAAGAAAAGATGCGTCATCAGGTGAGCACCTTCATGGGTCAGGCTTGCATCAACACCAAAGACTATCTGAAGGGTATCAATACGCTGAGCAATGCAGCAATCCTCTACCCGGATGACTATCAGTTGGTGGCAATGGGTATCCAGTGCTGTCTCGACGGAGGATATGCCGACCGCATCCAGCCGCTGCTCGACCGTGCGCTTCTCATGAAGCCGGGCGATGAACAGCTTCTGAACGTTCAGGCACAGGTGTATGAATCAACTCACGACTACAAGAAGGCTCTCGATATCTACAATCAGATAGCAGAAATGCATCCTAACAGCCTTGAGAATACACAGCGTATTGCCACTTGCTACTTCAACCTTGGCGTAGATTTCTACAATAAGTCGATCATGGAGGCTGACGAGAAGCTTGCCAAGAAGAATCGCCGTCAGAGCCGCGCTTATTTTGAATCAGCATCACAGCACCTTGAACAAATCATCGCGACCAAGCCTAACGACAAGCAGTATCTGCGCGCATTGGGTATCACATATGGATTCCTCGACAATAAGGAGAAATTTGATGATATCAACATCCGCTTAGGTGCCCTTGGCGAGAAGACATTGGCTATGGGCGAGGTGCCTGAGATCATGAATGGCCCGCTTGGAGTAAGCGGTGGCGACCAGAAGACTACCTCTTCTATCACAGCGCCATCTTATCAGGAATTCGCAAAGAACTTCATCGAAGGGAAACTTGGCGAATGGGCAAAACGTGGCGAGTTTGAGAAGATTGAAGACTATCAGAAGCGTGTGACTGAAGGTGGACTTCAGACTGAATATCAAATGCTGAAGAATCAGGCTGAAAAGCAATACCTCGACAAGTATGCATTCTCTTTTGTTCCCCGCGACCTTGAACTTCAACCGTATGACGCAACAAATGAGACTTACCTTATCACGACTCCTTACGGCGACGCCACAATTAAGGTGCCTCTTAAGAATAAGGAAGCTGAGATGTTTAAGAGCGCATGGACCAACAATAATGTTGAGATTCGTGCTCCACGCTATATGATTGACAATGACAAACTTGCCATTGCGTCTATCACTTTCAAGACAGCAAGCGGAAAGACATATTCTTATGACTCAAGCAAAGCTGCCTCCTATCAGGTTCCGGACGTGAAGATCAATCTTGACAATTATCTGAAGCAGACTACTCCGACTCAGACTACGACTAATAAACCCGGCAATGCTAAGATTCTTGCCAAGACATCAGACGTAGACAAGGATATTCCGGAGACCGGCAAGAAGAACAACAACACATTCGCCCTCATCATGGCAAATGAGAACTATAAGAATGTGGCAAATGTGCCTTCGGCTTTGCATGACGGACAGACATTCAACGAGTATTGCGAAAAGACTCTCGGAATTCCGAAATCGCAGATCGTCTATCTTACCGATGCTACTTCGGGTGATTTCTGGAGTGAATTTGATAATTTGAAGGGAAGAATAGAAAACCGTCAGGAGCCCGTAGACGTGATACTCTACTATTCAGGTCATGGTTTGCCAGACGACGCTACAAAAGAGGCTTATCTGATGCCCGTGGATGCTCAGCCACAGAGCAAGAGAACTCTTATCAAACTGCAGGAAGTATACGACGGTCTCGGCAACATTCCGAATGCCTCAGTCTATGCCTTCATGGACGCTTGCTTCTCAGGCTCTGCAAGAGAGTCTGGACAGAAAGACACTCCGGTTGTAGCAGCCCGTGGCGTAGCACTTCGTCACAAAGAGGTAGAACCTGAAGGAAATGTCTTCATCCTTTCAGCAGCCTCTGCACAGCAGACAGCTTTCCCTTATGAAGAGAAAGACCATGGCATGTTCACCTACTGGCTTCTTAAGAAGCTTCAGGATTCTAAGGGAGGCGCAACGCTTGAAGATATCACCAACTATGTGAAAGACAAAGTGTCGAATACTTCTTTGGAAATCAACCGTAGGGATCAGAATCCAACCCAAAAAGCAACTGGCAAACTTTCCGGCACATGGAAATCAAAGAAACTCAGACCATAAGCAAACGACTACTGTCGATATTGGCTGTCATCATCATGATGACAGCCAATACCGCACAGACAAAAGCAGCTGACGACAAGGCAGTCTCAGGCACATATACTTATTATGGACATCCGGGTATGACCATGGTAGAAGCCAAGGAGAAGGCCCTGGAAGGAGCGCAGAATGAGGCTCTACGCAACGAATTCGGCACCCTGGTAAGTCAGGATGTGGTGCAGACCAATGAAATAGTCAACGATAAGGAGAAACTGGCATTCCTCTCCAGCACACAAAGTACTGTCAGGGGAGAATGGATTGCGACCACCGGCACTCCTCAATATGAGGAACGATATGAGAATGGAGCTCCGGTTGTCACTTGCAAAGTATCCGGACGAGGGCGTAAACTTTCCAACAATGCTCCGGAAATAATAGCCAATGCCTTGACTGCTCCTGACAAAAGGGCCATAGGCTCCGAATTTATGGATTCACAAGACATCTACGTGTATGTGAAGAGTCCGGAGAGAGACGTGTTCATTATGGTCTGCCTTGAAGATGAAGACGGAATGGTGTATAAAATGTTCCCGTTTGAATCTACCCCGGCTCAGGCAACTTTGAAGAAAGGATATGACTACATCCTTTTCGACAAGGACCGTCCGAGTGGGAATCTCGGTGAGATGCCCGGCGACGGACTGTACATAACTACAGATAAACTTGCACTCAACCGCCTGTATGTGGTCTACTCTCCAAATTATTTCAGAAAAGGGAGTTGGAAGTATCTGGACGAAGCCGGTCTTGACACAATGACGACCAAGGACTTCAACAAGCTCATGATCGAATTGCGCCGTGCAGACGAAGAAATGGGCATGAAGGTGATCAACCTGAGTGTCCGCCCGAACATAGACACAAAATATGAGACAAACTGAAAAGTCTTAACTCTTAAACAAAAAATAATACTAATCAAAACAGAACGACGATGAAAAAGATTATCATGCTCATCATGGCATTCTGCCTGATTGCTCCGGCAGCAGTAGCACAGACTCAAAAAGCGCTGACTTCAAAACAAGAGAAAATGTGTAACAAGAACGCAAAAGACCGTGCCAAGCAGTATAAGAAGGAAGGTTATGAAGTAATGGGAAGCCTTCCTCTCCAGGATGCTCTCTACAAGCATTTCGCTAAGATGGAGCTCGGAGCAACTGAAGAAATCGGCAACGGCCACTCAAAATCTCAGAATATCGGCCGCCAGATGTGTCAGACTTTTGCAATGGCTGAATATGCATCAAAGGCAGTTTCTCAGATCAAGGGACGCACAGTGACTGACTCTTACGGAAACGAAGTGGACACAGAGAATGACTCTGAATTTGCACGTTTCTATGCAGCTTACGAGCGTCTTACCCAGAAAGAGATAAAAGGAGAACTTCAGGAGTCTTTCACCATTATGAAGAAGAATGCAGATGGCTCTTATGACTTCCGTATGTTCTTTACAGTAGATGAAGACCGGGCTCTTGAAAGCCGCAAGAAAGCGCTCAAGAAAGCTGCGGAAGAGACCAACCTTGCCCAGAACTATGCAAAACAGGTTTCAGAATTCGTCAACGAGCCTCTGAAATAAAGAAATATTTGAAAAATGCGTAAATGCATCACCTTAATATCAGGCTGCATCCTTATAGGGGCGACCGGGGCAATGTCCCAGTCGCCCTCTGAGGAATACAACAAATTCCGCCAGCAGATCTTCAATGATTACAACGACTTTAAGTCGCGTATCTTGGAGCACTACGGAGATTTCCTCAATGGAGAGTGGCATGAATTCGAACCGCTGTGGGAGGAAGAAAGTCCGTATACCCAGCCTAAGCCGGAATCTCTTCCGGAGGCTCCGTCGACACCTGAACCCGGGCCTCAACCGGATGTAGCAAAACTTCCGGATCCGAAGTTTTCCGATTCAAGCCTCGCCGGCATTATGGCAGCTACACCCGGCAAGGAGTTAGGGAAAGGAAGCTTTGGAGGTTCTGACTTTCCGTCAATGAAGATCGATATTCCCAACACGGGTGGAAGCACGATGCCTAAGACGGCAGCCCAGAGTCCGTCATCTTCTTCCTTCATCAAGTCGGAAGTGGCAGGAAAGAGCAACTACGAGCTCGCAGTGAAACGTCTTCCTGATCCCGGCTTCACATTTGGATCATTCCCGGGACAGACAGCCGCTCCGAATCCAGGAGAATCCGGTATTGTCAATATAGACATAGCCGAGAGGAAAATGAGTCCGGAGGATCTTCAACGAGCAATAGAGGGAAGCGGCTATGCAACTGAAGAGACCTTTAAAGTGCCGCAGAATCAGAACAACTTCATGTTTGATTTCTATGGCATGGAGGCTTTCATTCCTGAAATTGACTTCAAGATCAACAAGGCAATAGCAGGCCCGGAAGAAATGGGAGCCCATTGGCAAAAGATGGCATCTCAGGAAGGCGGCGTTGAGACAGCTCGCCAACTCTTCGGACTTGCCCAGCAACTTGGACTGAACGGATACCTCACTTTCAGATTGGCAGAGGCCTTTGCAAATCAGAAATTCAAGGATTCAGATGCCAATGCCAGAATGTCGGCTATTCACTTCTTGCTCTCTAACATGGGATATGATGCCCGCCTTCTGAAACTTGGGGATATTTTCACCGTAATGATGCCTTTCGATCAGAAAGTGGTCTATGCGACGATGTCTCAGACTATCGACGGAAGAAAATATACGATCCTTATGCCTGAAGGGTATTCGCTTCCCAAAGGACAGTCAGTGCGACTTATGACTTGCAATCTGCCATCGAATGCGCTTGGCAAGACATCAGATTTGCGCCTTACCGGACTTAGCCTGCCTATGAAGGCGAAGCCTTTCAAACTGACAAACGGAACAATATCTGTAGAGGGGGAAGTGAACGAGAACATTCAGAAGATCTTGCACCACTACCCTCAGATGCCTACCGGAGACTTTGCTTCTTCATGGGTTGACAGCAATCTGCGTGAAAGTATCGTGTCGCAATTGAAGCAGCAATTGGGAGGAAAGAGTAGCCGAGAGGCAGTGAATGCTCTTATGTCTCTTTGCCACAAGGGCTTCAACTATTCTACCGATCAGGATTACCATGGATTTGAAAAGCCATATTTCTTAGAAGAGAATTTCATCTATGACAAGAATGACTGCGAGGATCGCGCCATTTTCTTCTCTTATCTTCTTTGGAATGCGCTTGGATTGCCATGCCAATTGGTTCAATATCCGGGACATGAAAGCGCTACTGTAGCTGTGGATGAAGATATCGCCGGATATTTCTATAATACTGACGGTGTGAAATACTACAGTGCGGATCCGACCTACATCGGAAGTTCTGTAGGAATGGTAATGAAGGCCTTCCGATCAGCATCGCCTACAGTCGACAAGCAGTATAAGTAGTTTGCAACATAAAGACCTTTGCAAGAGGTCTCAATCGCAAGGCTGGGAAAGCGGATCCCTTACGGGATAAGTTTTCTCAGCTTTCGTTTTATTGGAAGGCTTTGATTTTTTAGATTTCTTGGAATTATTGGAGCGATTGGAGCTATCGGGGTTATTGGAGTTATTGGAGCTATTGGAGCGATCGGAATTCTTGGAATTATTGGAGCTATCGGAGTTATTGGAGATGTTGGAATGATAGGAGGAGTTTAGGGAGGAGGGTGCAGTTTCTATATTATGAAGGGAGTTGCAGTTTCGGAAGATGAAAGCTGAAGAAATGCATAAGAGGGCTGCGGCCGCTACGGCCACCAGCCCTCTTCTTTCTTTTGATGTCAAGGGATGCTTCATCTTAGATTTTTAATAATCTGCATCTAATAATATCGATTGAGGATTATCCTTCGTTTCTGTTTGCGCGCTTGCGTTCGTTTTCATCGAGAATAATCTTGCGTAGGCGAAGATGATTGGGAGTTACTTCCACATATTCATCTTCCTTGATGTATTCAAGTGCCTCTTCAAGTGAGAAAACTACAGGAGGGACGATTTTTGCCTTATCATCTGCTCCGGAAGCACGCATATTGGTGAGTTTCTTTGATTTAGTCACGTTGACAACGATATCTTTGTCTTTAGCGTTCTCCCCTACCACTTGGCCTGCATAAACTTCGTCTTGCGGGAAGATAAAGAAACGTCCACGATCTTGAAGCTTGTCAATAGCATAAGCATATGCAGTGCCTGCTTCCATTGCAATGAGTGAACCATTAGTGCGACGTTCTATTTCCCCTTTCCATGGTTGGTATTCAAGGAAACGGTGAGCCATAATAGCCTCACCTGCGGTAGCGGTAAGCACATTGTTGCGAAGACCTATTATGCCTCGTGAAGGGATATGAAACTCAATGTTGATACGATCGTTTTGAGTGTCCATGCTGACGATCTCTCCTTTACGACGAGTCACCATATCGACAACCTTTGAGCTGTATTCTTCAGGCACATTGATGGTCAAGGCCTCTATAGGCTCGCATTTGACACCATCAATTTCCTTGATGATTACTTGTGGCTGACCTACCTGAAGTTCATAGCCTTCGCGACGCATTGTCTCAATAAGGATTGAGAGGTGGAGTACACCACGGCCAAAGACAGTCCATTTGTCTTCTGTATCCCCTTTGCTCACACGAAGAGCAAGATTTCGGTCGAGTTCCTTCATAAGCCGGTCGTGGATATGACGAGATGTCACATACTTGCCATCCTTCCCAAAGAACGGAGAATTATTGATGGTGAAAGTCATTGACATGGTAGGCTCATCAATAGCGATTCTCGGAAGAGGTTCAGGATTATCGACAGCAGACACAGTATCTCCGATTTCAAAATCTTCGAGACCTACAATAGCACATATGTCGCCTGAGCTTACTTCAGAAACTTTCTTACGTCCCATGCCTTCAAAAGTATGGAGCTCCTTGATGCGCTGTTTCTTCACGCTTCCATCTTTCTTGCAGAGAGCGATGTCCATACCTTCGCGAAGAGTGCCACGATGGACGCGTCCTACCGCAATACGCCCTACATAGCTTGAATAGTCGAGGCTCGTGATGAGCATCTGCGGATCCCCTTCAATTTGCGTAGGAGCAGGGATATTCTCAATGATTGCATCCAGAACAGCGGTGATGTCGTCTGTGCGGACCTTCCAGTCCTTGCTCATCCAGTTTTCCTTGGCACTTCCATAAATAGTAGGGAAATCAAGCTGATCTTCTGTAGCATTCAGATTAAACATCAAGTCGAAGACCATCTCATTGACCTCATCAGGACGACAATTGGGCTTATCGACCTTATTGATGACGACAACAGGCTTCAAACCCATTTGAATGGCCTTTTGCAATACGAAACGAGTCTGGGGCATCGGACCTTCGAATGCATCAACAAGGAGCAAGCAACCGTCGGCCATATTCAGCACGCGCTCCACCTCACCACCGAAATCAGCGTGTCCCGGAGTGTCGATAATATTGATTTTAGTACCCTTATAATTGATACTAACATTTTTTGAAAGGATTGTGATGCCTCTTTCTCGTTCAAGATCATTATTATCGAGAATGAGTTCACCGGCATTTTGGTTTTCGCGGAAAAGATTTCCGGCGAGGAGCATTTTGTCGACGAGGGTAGTCTTACCGTGGTCGACGT
>CAYNPB010000057.1:7838-14128 GCA_964399005.1 uncultured Sangeribacter sp. | reverse complement strand
GGTCGTCGGTGATGCCACCATTTTCAAGGTTCTGGTGGGCATATTGCTGATAGAAGGTCTGAAGTTCGTATCGGTCGCCATAATAATAAGCCGACATTCCGAAATTAAAATTCTTGGCAGCCTGAAAATTATAGCATCCTTTAGAGTGCAGATAGTCGATAAAGCCACCTATTCCGATACGGCGGTTGACGTTGCCTGCAAAATCAGCCTGAAGGCGGTCTTGATGGTTTTCAGAAGATCCGCAATAATTATATTGCAGTATAGTGGTCGGAATATATGTGTTGTGAAACTTTTGCTTTGCAAAGCTTGGCATCCAAAATCCTAAAGCATCGTAGAAAAGGAATCCGCTTGGCTTCTCACGTTGAAACCAAAGAAGATTCAAACCGGGAGCCCCTAAGTTGCCCGTAGTGGCCCAGGCATCGCTTGCGAGGATTGGGATGCTGCGACGCTGATAGTTGTATTGAGCAGTATCCACCGGAGCCGGGATGTGGAAACCCAAGGGATATGTAAGAGTCCAAGCAGAGGGCTCTTTGACAGTCTCCATAGGAGTGCCTTCTCCCGGCATAGCATGGGGATTCCAGTCACGGTCACCCTGCGCATAAGCTACGACCGGACATATGCTGAGAATAAAAACCAATACGAGCAGACGATGAAGTGTATGCACCCGTCTATGTATTGCTATATATGATGATAAGAAATTTCTATTCATAGTGCAAATTTACAAAATAATTTTCAGTTAAACTTCATTATCATAAAGAAAACGGCAGCGATAGGATTTTTTTAATATTTTATTATGAACCTTTTGGCTTTTAAAAGCGTCAGTCTATAGAATAGAATCACCCAAAAATGAAGCCATGAACAAACAGATACTCGACGGCTGCACAGCCGCAGCTCACGTGGCATATGCCATGAGTGAAATAGCCACAATCTATCCGATCACACCCATAGCCTCAATGGGAGATACAGCCCAGAAATGGGGTATGCATGGGCGTCTGAATCTCTTCGGGCAGCGTCTTGAAGTCAAGGAAATGGAGAGTGAGCTTGGAGCAGCCGGAGCAGTTCATGGGGCTTTGGCCGGAGGAGCTTTGGCTACTACATTTACCTCTTCGCAAGGGTTGATGCTGATGATCCCGAATATGTATAAAATAGCGGGAGAACTATTGCCGGGAGTATTCCATGTTGGATGCCGCTCGATAGCGAATCATGCATTGTCGATTTTTGGCGACCATCAGGACGTAATGGAATGCAGGGCTACGGGCTTCACTATGCTTGTCTCGGCTTCAGTTCAGGAGACAATGGATCTTGCTGTAGTGGCTCACATAGCGGCAATCAAGGGCTCTCTGCCGGTGCTTCATTTCTTTGACGGATGGCGAACGAGTTCGGAGATGGATACTATCGACGTTATAGACTACGATAGCATAGCCAAGATCATGCCATGGGATGATGTAGTTGCATTCAGGAACCGCGCCATGAATCCCGAGCATCCCGACACCCGGGGGACAGCCCAGAATGCAGATGTCTATTTCCAGAACAGTGAGGCGACTAACAAATATTATGACGCATTTCCGGGAATAGTTCAAGAGGCGATGGATTCCTTAGCCGGAATCACCGGGAGGCAGTATCATTTAGTAGACTATGTGGGCGCTCCGGATGCCGACCGTGTGATTGTGATAATGGCTTCGGGAGCAGAGGTTGCAGCTGAGACGTGCGAATGGCTCAACCGCGAAAAGGGATATAAGACGGGAGTGATCAAAGTGCGTCTTTATCGCCCATTCCCGGCAGAAGCACTACTGAAAGCTCTTCCTTCGACTGTGAAATCGATCGCTGTGCTCGACCGGACCAAAGAACCGGGCTCCGTACACGAACCGTTGTGCCAGGATGTCATCACCACTCTTTTTGAGGCCGGACGCAGCGACATCAGAGTGATAGGAGGAAGATATGGATTGTCGAGCAAGGAGTTTGATCCGTCGATGGTGAAAGCCGTATTTGACGAATTAGATGCCCCGCAGCCAAAGAGAGTATTCACTGTTGGCATAAATGATGATGTCACTCATTTGTCGCTTTCTCCGCAACCGAGTATCAATACATTGGCATCGGACGATTGTTTTCAAGCTATCCTATATGGAATCGGCAACGACGGCACAGTCAGCGGCACTAAGCAAGCAGCATCCGTGCTCGCAAACGATCCGAATCTTTATGCTCAATTGTATTTCAGCTATTCAGCTAAAAAGTCGGGAGGATACACCATCTCGCAATTGCGAGTGGCAAATGCTCCCATCACATCTGCATATTCTATCATCGGAGCATCATACGTAGGATGTCACAAAGCTTCTTACGTCAATCGATTTGATATGCTCGACAAAATAAAGGAGGGAGGAACATTTGTGCTTAACTCTCCCTGGAGTGCAGCTCAGATGGTGAAATTACTGCCGCAGAAGATGCGTAAGCAAATAGCCGACAAAAAGCTAAAATTCTACAATATAGATGCGGATTCGATAGTGGCGCAAGTGAAGTTGGCTCCTCACATCAATATGCCTATGGAGACCGTCATGCTTAAGCTTGCAGGCATTATTCCCTTCGAGAAAGCTTATAAAGAACTTCAAGAGACAATAAAACAAGCTTACATGCATGAAGGAGGAGAGGTGGTAGACCGCAATCTGCAAGCTATCGCCATGGCAGTTGATGCCCTTAAAGAGATAGACTATCAATCTATCGAAGGATGGGCTACGACTCCCGATCAACCTTCCGGTCGACCGGCACTCGTATATCCCAATGCGGCACTTAAGAATTTTGTGGAGAAAATACATAATCCTTGCATTCATGGGCAAGGAGATTCAATACCGGTGTCGGCTCTTTCTCCCGATGGGGTGATTCCCAACGGTTCGACAGCATACGAACATAGGAGAATAGCTACGAGAGTGCCTGTCTGGAATGCCGAGAAGTGTGTGGAATGCACGGAATGTTCGCTTGTATGTCCTCATGCGGCAATCCGTCCGTATGTCATATCTTCAGAGGAGGCTGCAGGGATGCCGAACACAATCGAAACTAAAGAAGCGCGTGGATCGTCGAGACTTGCAGGTTATCGTTTCAGAATCCAGAATTATCCGGAGGATTGCTTAGGATGCTCATCTTGCTCATTGATATGCCCGGGAGAAGCCCTTACCATGACCCCGTTGGCAGACGTGATTGATCAGGAGATGAAGAATCTTGAGTGGCTAAAGACACATGTAGAGCCCAAACCTTGGCTGCTGCCGGCGGCTACGGTCAATGGTTCGCAGTTACGCACTCCGGGATTGCAGTTTTCGGGAGCATGTGCAGGTTGCGGCGAGACACCCTACGTCAAATTGCTCACGCAGCTTTTCGGCAGCCGCTTGCTGATAGCCAATGCTACAGGATGCAGTTCGATATGGGGTGCGGATTATCCATCGTCTGCGTATTGCGCAACAGACCCTTCGGGCAAAGGACCTGCATGGGCCAACTCATTGTTTGAAGATAATGCTGAATTCGGCTACGGAATATTGCTTGCGATGCGTCATCGCCGGGCAAGGTTGGAAAAGAGTGTCAAAGAATTGATAGGGGCTTCTACAACTCCAGCGTTCCTTAAGGCTCCGCTCGAAGCATGGCTAAACAGCCGGGATGAAGCAGAAGCCTCCGCAGCTACTGCCGACCAGTTGCTTGCAATGCTCACTCCAATGGCCAAAGAAAATCCTTCGTTGAAGTCACTCCTTGAGCAGAGCGATATGTTGGCGTCCAAGACAGTATGGGCTATCGGAGGGGATGGCTGGGCATATGATATAGGGTTTGCCGGCCTTGACCACGTGCTTGCATCCGGAGAACCTATCAAGATTTTGGTGATGGATACAGAATGCTATTCCAACACAGGAGGACAACTCTCAAAAGCAACTCCGCGCGCTGCCGTAGCCAAATATGCACCTGCAGGAAAATCTACTCCGAAGAAAAACCTGGGAAGAATGATGATGACGTATGGAAATGTCTATGTAGCCTCCATTGCATTGGGAGCCAATTATCAGCAGGCTATCGATGCACTGACTGAGGCTGAGAGATATCCCGGACCAGCCATTGTAATAGCCTACTGTCCATGTCTAAATCATGGTATCAGACCGGGTCTTGGGCATTCCATAGTGGAGGAGCGCAGGGCTGTGGAAGCAGGATATTGGCCTCTTTATAGATACAATCCATCCAATGAGGAGTCGCCTCTCACCATCGACAGTGTCATTCCGGGTCCTGACAACAGCGGGCACAATGGTTCATCGCCACTTACCGCGTCGCCGGCTTATCCCGGAGCTCAGGAACCACTGGAAGATGTGCATGGCTTCATAATGGGTGATGACCGATATATGGACCTGCAAATGGTGGCCTCTAATCGTGCTGATATATTGCGTCCGCGCTTGCAAGAAGATTGTAATATGGAAAATGAGGCGCTGAAGAAGATCTAGGCCCCCTAAAGGGGTAGAATTAAAGGCGGACGCACGAGCCGTGCGTCCCTACCGGGAGAATTGGAGCCATTCTGCAAATTGGAGGGCTCGTTTCGGTTGGTAAGTTGCAGATATTGACTAAATTGACAATAAATACCTTTCATCAGATATGAAGAGAAAAGTTTGCGTGATGATTTTTCTTGTCGGATTGCTGACATCATTGTCGGCAAGCGGTCAACTCCGTTATGGATTTAGACTTGGCGGAACTTTTGCAACGGCTTCTTTGACGGGAGCACCGGGGATGTCGCTGAAAAACGGAAGTGGATTCAGCGGAGGAGTATTGCTTGAATGGCAAGTAGGAAATACGGGGTTTGCTCCGGACATAGCAGTGCTCTATACTCGCTACAGCTCAAAGTTGATAGATGAGGTTTCGGGGCCTGCGGTAGTTGGAAGGAATTTCATAGAGGTGCCGCTACATTTGAAATACAAGTTTTATCTTTCCTCTACGAATAATCTTGTGGCGCCGATGGTATATGCCGGTCCGTCACTGCTGGTCAGACTTGGGAAAAGCAATCCGGAACAAATGTCGACACGCTATGTCCAACCCGGAATGGATGTGGGGATTGGTCTGGATATCATCAATTTCATCCAGATTTCTGGAGGCTACAGATTTGGGCTTGGGAATGCAGTCAGCAATAGTTCTGTGCCCGGAGTGTGTCTACATACCAATGGGTGGAGAGTTTCGGCTAATATTATATTTGATTTTTAGGATTCGGGGCTCTTTGTTGGAATTTTTGGGGTTAGGCACAGAACTCCCTTTTGGAGTCGCAGAATCGGCAGATGGGCACAGAAATTTTTATTTTGTTTTTTTGGGAAGACGAGTATATGGAGAGGCTCGGATCTCTCTATGAGAGTCGCAGAATGAATAGGGGGAGAATAGAGGCTTTAGAGAGGATAGGAAGGTTAGGGGAGTTTCTTTTTTAGAAGATTGGTGAATTGATAGTTTTTTAGGCCCCATTTGGGAGCTACTACCATCTCGGGAGGTGATGAGGAGAGAAAGCGTTCTATACAAATGTGTTGAGGAACGACATTTACTATCTTTACGCAAAGGTCGAGATAATCCTCGAGAGAAAAAGGTTGAACTTCAATCTCTCCGGACTGCCATTTCCTCAGAAGAGGGGTGCCTTCTACGATCTGCAGTTGATGCATTTTGATTGAATCTATAGGGAGGGAACACGCTTTTCTGACAGTGGCGAGCACCTGCTCTTCACTCTCTCCGGGGAGTCCGGCAATCAGATGAAGGCCGGTGCGAATCCCTCTATTATGCAGCCGGAAGACAGCGTCTTCTACATCTTGCCAAGTATGATTGCGATTGATGAGTCGGAGAGTGGAGTCGGAAGATGTCTCCGCTCCAATTTCCACAATGACCGGTTTCTTACTGTTTAAAATCGCAAGTTTATCAAGGAGTTCATCCGGTAGGCAATCAGGTCTGGTGCCGATAATAATCCCTACAATATCTTCAATTTCAGCAGCTTTATTATACATGCTGAACAATTCATCCGCGCTTCTTCCAAAAGTATTGGTATAACTTTGGAAATAGGCCAGATATTTCATTTCAGGATATTTTCTCTTGAAGAATTCCTTTCCTTTTTCAATTTGGACTTCAATGGGATCGGCAGGGGAGCAGTATGAGGGAGTGAAAGAAGCGTTATTGCAATATATACATCCTCCAAGCCCGATGCTTCCGTCGCGGTTTGGGCAAGAGAAACCGGCATCAATTGATAGCTTTTGCACCTTGATGCCGGGGAAAATCTCGTTCATGTATTTGCTGAAGTCTTTGTACATACGGCTGGG
>CAYNPB010000057.1:0-7738 GCA_964399005.1 uncultured Sangeribacter sp. | reverse complement strand
GGGGAGGGTTAGGTGAGACGCTTAATGACGCGCACGGAGTGCGCTTACTACTCAATTTGTTTTTGGGGATTGGTGAG
Organism: uncultured Sangeribacter sp.; assembly: GCA_964399005.1. Lineage (GTDB taxonomy): Bacteria > Bacteroidota > Bacteroidia > Bacteroidales > Muribaculaceae > Lepagella. Next base: position 7,661 of record CAYNPB010000057.1, on the reverse strand, counting down.
AGAGGAGTTCGTCGGCTAAGACGAGGGCTGCCATGGCTTCGACTACCGGGACTGCCCGTAGGGCTACGCAGGGATCGTGTCTTCCTTTCCCTTTCAGTATCTTCTTATTGCCGTCTTTGTCTACAGTCTCAATGTCGCGCAGGAGAGTTGGAGTCGGCTTGAAAGCGACCCTGAAAACTATAGGCATACCATTGGAGATACCTCCCTGTATTCCTCCGCTATGGTTGGAAAGAGTGGAAATATGTCCGTCGGTGCTTGTGAAAATGTCGGCATGGTCAGTGCCAAACATAGATGCAGCTGCAAAGCCATCACCATATTCAAACCCCTTGGCTGCATTAATGCTCATCATGGCTTGTGCGAGACGGGCATGGAGTTTGCCGAAAACGGGATTGCCGATGCCGGCAGGTACCCCTTCAATCGTGCACTCCACAACTCCTCCTACAGAGTCGCCACGCTTCATGGCTTCTTCGACCACTGCTGCCAGTTCTTCCTGATTTCCCTTTACTCCACCAATTGAAATCACCTTAGCATTGAACGTGATATTTTTCATGCAAGGAAGCTGACGGGCAATGGCACCGCCAATTACCCAGTTGAGAGTCTCGCGTGCCGAAGCCCTACCACCTCCGCGGGCTTCGTGCAGACCATAGCGCATATCATAGGTGAAGTCAGCATGATTCGGACGATATAGGGATGCCATCTCACCATAGTCACCGCTACGCTGATCGGTATTGCGGACGATGAAGCCGATTGGAGTGCCGAGAGTCACCATGTCGTCGGTGAGTCCGGAGAGTAATTCCGGTATATCCTTTTCATTTCGGGCGGTCACAAGATGACTTTGTCCGGGTCGGCGTCTTGCCGTCTGCTGAAGGATAATATCCATGTCGATTTTCACGCCGCCTGGCATTCCATCGAGAATGCCACCCATAGCTTTGCCATGGCTTTCACCAAAAGTGGTAAGCCTAAGATTCTTTCCAAAAGTATTCATGATTCCGGATCATCAGTGATTTTTGCAAAAGTGGCCTGAGCCGCTTTTGCGAGGTCGAGCGGAGAGAGTTTTAATTGAAGACCACGCTGGCCCGCACTCACGTAGACCACATCAAAATCTTTCATTTCCTCACTGAAATAAGTGGGATAATGCTTTTTCATTCCTATCGATGTGCATCCGCCTCGAATGTAGCCGGTGTTAGGAAGAAGTTCCTTTAGCGGGAGCATCTCAGCTTTTTTATTTCCTGAAGCCTTTGCCGCCAATTTCAAATCAACCTCGCGATTTCCAGCCACGACGCATACGAAGAGTCCGCTCTTGTCGCCACGCAGCACAAGAGTCTTGAAGACTTGCTCAATAGGTTCGCCAAGTTCTTCTGCCACATGCTCAGCAGCAAGATCATCGGGATCAAAAGCATAGGGCACAAGCTCATAGCTAATGCCCATTTTGTCAAGTAGCCTTGCGGCGTTGGTCTTTTGTATCTTCAATTTATTCTTATTCTAAATGAGCCCCAACCACCTAATGGGGTGGGAGGCAGGCCCTCCGGCCCCCTAAAGGGGGAGAACCAATCTCAATTCTAAATTCTAAATTCTATTACTTGTCCATAGTGACGAGAAGTTCCTCGTTGTTGCGAGTCAATTCCATTCGTTTGCGAATGAATTCCATGGCCTCGATAGAAGTCATATCGCTGAGGAAATTGCGAAGCACCCACATTCGATTGAGCACTTCGTCGCTAAGCAGGAGGTCGTCACGTCGGGTAGAAGAAGCGATGATATCAACAGCGGGGAAGATTCTCTTATTGCTAAGCTTGCGGTCGAGCTGAAGCTCCATGTTGCCAGTGCCCTTGAATTCTTCGAAAATCACTTCGTCCATCTTGCTTGAGGTCTCGGTAAGTGCAGTTGCAATAATAGTGAGCGATCCCCCATGCTCGATGTTGCGGGCGGCGCCGAAGAAGCGTTTGGGTTTCTGCAAAGCATTGGCATCCACACCTCCGGAAAGAATCTTACCGCTTGCCGGACTCACCGTATTGTAGGCACGTGCCAGGCGAGTGATGGAATCAAGCATAATCACCACATCATGACCACTCTCCACGAGGCGTTTTGCTTTTTCAAGCACAATGCCGGCAATCTTGACGTGACGCTCAGCCGGCTCGTCGAAAGTGGAAGCGATTACTTCGGCATTTACGCTACGCGCCATGTCGGTGACTTCCTCCGGACGTTCGTCAATGAGGAGCATAATAATGTAGGTCTCCGGATGGTTTTCAGCGATTGCGTTTGCGATATCCTTCAGAAGAATAGTCTTACCCGTCTTTGGAGGAGCGACAATGAGAGCACGCTGGCCTTTACCAATTGGGGCAAACATATCTACCACACGTGTGGAGATATTGGTAGTTTTTCCTCCTGTAAGGTTGAATTTCTCGTCGGGGAAAAGTGGCACAAGGTGTTCGAAAGGTATTCGGTCGCGCACTACTTCGGGCGATAGACCATTGATGCTTATCACTTTGCAAAGGGGATAATATTTCTCTCCTTCACGAGGTGGACGGATTGCGCACTCAACGACGTCGCCGGATTTCAGACCATATTCCTTAATCTGAATTTGGGAAACGTAGACGTCGTCGGGAGAGGCGAGATAGTTGTAATCGCTTGATCTGAGGAAACCGAAGCCTTCCGGCATTATTTCGAGCACACCGTAGGCATTGAGGATACCGTCGAAATCAAACATAGTCTCAGCCTGCATCATTTGCCGGCGTTGCTGCTGAAGCTGTTTGCGTTCGATGGCACGCTGGCGTTTTGTAAGATGCTTGTTGCCTTGATTATTGTTGCCAAATCCCATAGGAATGAGATTGGCCTTTGTAAACTGAGAATTAGCACCCGGTTCGGCAATGATAATGGGAGCCTGCATAGTAGCGTGCGACTCAATTGCAACGTTTTTATTCTCTTTTGGAGCCGGAGCTGCTTCCTTTGGTACATCTTGTGTAGAAGCCTCGGGGGCTGACTCAAAAAGATTAGGCTCTTGATGGTCTTGTGCATTTCGGGGCTTGAAGGTGCGACCTTTTGAATTGCCGAAGAAAGAGTCAAAACCGTCGTTCTTATGATTTTGGAAATCTCTTTTCTTTGTGAATACCTTCTGTTGCTTATCCTCCTTCGGAGTGTTGGCAGGAGTATTGTCAACTTGTGCAGGTTGGAAAGATTCGGGCTTCTCAACTATGGGTTGAGTCTCAGGTAATTGGAGTGGGAGAGTGGCGTCGGAATCAGTCACAGCAGGGAGAGTCTTGTCTTGATTCCCAATATTTTCCTTTACATTTTTCTTTTGTCCAGGTTTTCTGCCTCTTTTTTTAGGTTGAGGGTTGTCTGCCTTGGGAGTGTCAGAAGGGTTGTCTTCTGAGGGATGAGTATTTTCTACAGATGGGGTATTTGCTTTTGATTCAGCTTCTTTCTGAGCTTGAATGGCGGCAAGTTCGGCCTTAGATTTCCTGCCTCTTTTCTTAGGGGCAGTTGGAGCTGCTTCCGTCGCAGAAGCTGGAGTGCTCTTCACCTCCAATTCCATTTCGGCTTTTGGAGCTTTCTCTTCTTTTTTCTCCTCTTTTACTTCTGTTTTTACATCAGTCTCAGCCTTCGCTTTGGGTTTGCGGCCACGTTTCTTTGGCTGTTGCTCTTCGGAAGTGGGATTGTTTTTTGCTTTAGGACCTCTACGCTTACGTTCACTTTGTTGAGTCACAACCTCTTTGGCCGTGTTTTCAGCCATTTTGTCAATAATAGCATATTCGAGATTCTGACGGTCGATAGCTGAAGGATTGGAAATACCAATTTCTTCAGCAGTTTTAAGCAGACGTGCTTCATCCCACGACTTCAGTTCATCAAGTGCAATCATATTTGTTTATTTGGGGTAAAACCTCAATGAGGAAGGTATTTTTAAAGGTTTTTAGGGGAAATATATTAGTGGATTAATCCGAACTATGGTAATGACATTTGCAGGAAAAATAATGGTATGTCGGTCGGATTTTGTTTTGATGCTACAAAATTACAAAAAAAATATTATTTGCGCAAAAAAATTTGATTTAAAAAAAGGCTATGGGGGGTGCGGCGGAATCGAGCCGAAGGCTCTCACACTGGAACAAACATATGCTTTTGTAGACGGACTCGAGCCGAAGGCTCTCACACCGGGACAAACCTATGCTTTTGGAGACTGAATCGAGCCGAAGGCTCTCACACCGGGACAAACATATGCTTTTGTAGACGGACTCGAGCCGAAGGCTCTCACACCGGGACAAACCAATGCTTTTGGGGACGGAATCGAGCCGAAGGCTCTCACACCTTAACAAACATATGCTTTTGGGGAGGGTGTGTAAAAAAAGGCCTCCGGGGGTCCGGAGGCCTGGCATTGTTTCTTAGTATTCTATTAAGGAGGTTTTAAATAGTTAAGGAGGTAATAATCAGTATTTCTGAATTAGTATTCTTGAATCAGTATTCCTGATTTAGTATTCCTGAATTAGTATTCTTGCCATGCTCTGATGCCGATGCTTTCTACCGGGCGGGCTACGAATGCCTTGACGAAGGCAAGAGCGAGGCGTGCATTGGTCATCAGCGGAATGTTATGGTCGATTGCGGCGCGGCGTATCTTATAGCCATTGGTCAATTCACGCTTGGTATGATTCTTCGGAATATTGATGACGAGGTCCACCTTATGCTCTGCGATGATGTCGAGCACAGATAGGCCTTCTTCATCAGGCCAGCACACTTCTGTGGCATTTACTCCATTGGCTTTCAGATAAGCGCATGTGCCTGCAGTGGCATACATAGGAATGTTCTTTTCCTGGAGCAGACGGCAAGCTTCAAGCATGCTTACCTTCGCGCGAGGATCACCGGAACTTACAAGCACTCCCTTTTCAGGCACGTGGTGTCCGACAGAAATGAGTGCATTAAGGAGAGCCTCGTCGAAGTCCTTGCCAAGACATCCCACCTCGCCGGTCGACGACATATCGACACCCAGCACCGGATCGGCCTTATGCAGACGCGCGAATGAGAATTGGGAAGCCTTCACACCGATATAATCGATATCGAATGTGGAAGTGTCAACTACTACGGGCTTTTCGCCAAGCATTATTCTTGTGGCTGTATCGATAAAATTCTTCTTAAGCACCTTGCTGACAAAGGGGAATGAGCGAGATGCACGGAGGTTGCATTCGATCACCTTCACATAGTTGTCTTTAGCAAGATACTGGATGTTGAATGGGCCGGAGATATTAAGAGCCTCTGCAATGCGAGCGCTGATGCGCTTGATGCGTCGAGCGGTGGCCATATATATTCTCTGAGCAGGGAAGACGAGAGTGGCGTCGCCGGAGTGAACGCCGGCATATTCCACATGCTCGGATATGGCATATTCTACAATCTTACCGTTTCGTGCCACAGCGTCAAATTCTATTTCCTTGGTGTTTTCGAGGAATTCGGATATGACGACAGGATATTCTTTCGAAACCTTGGCTGCCTGGCTAAGGAATTCATGCATCTGCTCATAGTCGTAGCAAACGTTCATGGCAGCGCCAGAAAGCACATAGCTCGGACGAATGAGGACGGGGAATCCGACTTCCTCTACAAACTTGTGAATCTCATCTTCCGTAGTCAGTTCTTTCCATCTCGGCTGGTCGATGCCCAGCTGATCGAGCATCGCAGAGAATTTATGACGGTTTTCTGCACGGTCGATTGAAATCGGGGATGTTCCGAGCACAGGCACATGGCTGCGATAAAGCTTCATTGCCAAATTGTTAGGAATCTGACCACCTACGCTGACGATCACGCCATAAGGAGTCTCGAGGTCGATGATATCCATCACACGCTCGAAGCTAAGCTCGTCGAAGTAGAGACGGTCGCACATATCATAATCGGTAGAGACTGTCTCTGGGTTATAGTTGATCATCACAGCCTTATAGCCAAGCTTGCGGCAAGTGGTAGCAGCGTTGACTGAGCACCAGTCAAACTCCACTGAGCTGCCGATTCGGTATGCTCCCGAACCAAGGACTATGATATTGTTGCGGGCATTCAGTCCATAAGGAATTGAATTTTCCTTAGCGTCATAAGTGACGTAGAGATAGTTGGTGAGTTCGGGATATTCAGAGGCCACAGTGTTGATACGGCGTACAAAAGGAGTGACATTAAGTTCCTTTCTGCGGCTTCTCACCTGAAGCATCTCATTTTCCATATTGCCGGAAGGATTCTCTACGAGGCGGGCGATCTGGAAGTCGGAGAAGCCGAGTTTCTTAGCTTCAAGAAGGGTCTCACGGTCAAGGTCGGCTATGCTTCCACCACGCTCTTTAAGCTTGTGGGCAAAACGCACGATATTGTTGAGACGATCGATAAACCAGATGTCGATCTTTGTAAGGTCGGCAACCTTTTCTGGAGTGTAGCCTTCTTCAAGAGCCTGCGCGATGGCAAATATTCTGGAATCGGTAGGATGAGTTAGAGCATGCTCCACGTCGTCGACATGGAAATCATTGTTGCCTACGAAGCCATGCATACCCTGGCCAATCATACGGAGACCTTTCTGCATTATTTCCTCAAATGATTTGCCTATCGACATAATCTCGCCTACTGACTTCATTGAGCTACCGATCTCGCGATCGACACCTACGAATTTTGAGAGGTCCCAACGAGGTATCTTCACGATCATGTAGTCGACTTCCGGAGCCTTAGCGGCAGAATTTGGAGTGCCGGGTTCGCCGATCTGGTCGAGTGTGTATCCAAGAGCAAGTTTTGCAGCCACGAAAGCCAAAGGATATCCGGATGCCTTGGAAGCCAAGGCGGAAGAACGGCTTAGGCGAGCATTAATCTCGATGATGCGATAGTCGTTGGTCTCAGCGTTGAAAGCATACTGGATGTTGCACTCGCCGACGATGCCAATGTGGCGCACCACCTTAGTGGCGATCTCTTCGAGCATCTTGATTTGCTCCGGCTTAAGAGAGACGATAGGTGCGACCACGATACTTTCGCCTGTATGGATGCCAAGAGGGTCGAAGTTTTCCATAGGCACCACAGTGAAGCATAGGTCGTTTTTATCGCGAATCACCTCAAATTCGATCTCTTTCCATCCTTTCAGCGACTCTTCGACCAGGATTTGGCGAGAATAAGCGAGAGCGCTTTCGCAATGCTTGATAAATTCCTCGTCGTTGTTGCAGATGCCTGAACCGAGGCCACCGAGAGCGTAGCCGGAACGCACCATTACGGGGTATCCGATTCGGTGAGCAACTTCGATTGCATCTTCAAGATTTTCCACAGCCTGAGAAACCGGAGTCTTGATGTCGATTTCGTCAAGTTTTTTCACGAAGAGGTCGCGGTCTTCAGTGATCATTATTGCTTCGACGGAAGTGCCGAGCACTTTCACTCCGTATTTCTCGAGAGTGCCATCAAGGTAGAGCTGAGTGCCGCAGTTAAGGGCAGTCTGACCACCGAAAGCAAGGAGAATGCCGTCGGGGCGTTCTTTCTTGATAACTTCTTCTACGAATTCGGGGGTAATTGGAAGGAAATAGACTTTATCCGCAACGCCTTCCGAAGTCTGGATGGTGGCGATATTCGGATTGATCAACACTGATTCGATTCCTTCTTCGCGCAGCGCCTTAAGGGCTTGCGATCCCGAGTAGTCAAATTCGCCCGCCTGTCCTATCTTGAGGGCTCCCGAGCCGAGTAGC
>CAYNPB010000056.1:0-14220 GCA_964399005.1 uncultured Sangeribacter sp. | reverse complement strand
GCATTGTTGGTGGGGTGTCCCCCGTTTTTGCGATGCAAAGTTAATACTTTTTTCTTAACTGTGCAAATTTTTTTGTCGTTTTTTTTGATTCTTATTTGACATGCGTCAATTCAAATCTGCTTAAAGTGCTAAAGTTGGCTCATTTGCCACAATTGTGTCCCCATCCTCAATTGTTGCATCCAATGTGTCAGTCGTCTTCATTTTCTCGACATTGACCTTTGTATGAAACAATTCTTCAATCGACAGAACTGATGCTTTCTGCTCGTTGTCGTGGTTGATAGGTATCAAAAGGGAGAGTCCTATTGTCAGTATGCTGATAAGCATTGCTGCTGCATGCACAGCCCTTTTGCTGATCGTAAAGACATATTTGTCGGCAGGAACACGAATGATGCGCATTCCTTCGTCATAAGTTTCCTCTGTCTCGTTTGTCGTTATTAGCTCATCATTATCCGACGCACGTGTTTCACTATCTTTCTTAGCGAGGTTGATTGCCGGATATATTTCTGTTAATTTCGACTTGAGTCTTGGCTGAAAACTGATGAGTCCTTCCGAATCCATCACAAGCTTTCCTATCATGCCCAAGGAGGATTCTCCTTCAGCCATCAGGTCTTCCTTCATTCTCTCTATTAGGGAGGAAAGCAACCTGCGACCTTCTTCATACGAAAGTCCGTCGTGTCTTGCTATGGAGTGGGCGAGGAGTCCGTCGTCAGTGACAACGCTGCTGTTGAAGCTGATTTCACGCCGACGTGGATGGATCACTCCATTTTCAAAATCAATATATGCTTCCGACTCGGCAGCTATGAAAGCTCCGACCCCGGGCACTATGACGCAGTCATGGCGCGTAAGCAAATATTCAATATGAAGTGGAAGTCTATCCATCGTTAGGTGTTTGTCTGTTTGCGACTGCAAAATTAGTAAAAAAATCCGGTGTCAAAAAGGGATGTCAATATCTTTTTTAGCGATTCTCAGGGAAAAATCGTTCAATGGTCTGAGAGTCAACGCCGTAGTCAATCGCAAGTTTTTTGTCTGCTTCAGCCTCCCTGTAGATAAGTAGGAGTTTCTTTATCCACCCTCTCAAAAGGTAGAGTCTGCCGTCGTGTGGATGCTCGCTGATTGCATCTTTTGCAGTCTCGAGTGCTTCTGAAAGTTTTCCGAGGTGCCCAAGGTTTTCTATTAGTCCTAACTGAAATTCCACTCGGTCCTCATCATCTGGAAGCGTGCGACTGATTGCATCCGAATAGTATCCGGCAGCTTCAGAAAGATATCCCTGCATCTCCATGCATTTGGCAAGTCCTGCTGGTCCCCATGAGTTATTGGGGAAATGTTTGCTAAGGAGTGTGAAGTCGTCAAACGCTCCCCGATAGTCAGTAGCCCTCATTCGTAGCAATCCCCTTGTCTGTAAAGGCCACTCTGCTATGCTGTCGAGCGATAGGATGGTATTAAGTGTCTCCATCGCTCCTTCTGAATCAGAAGCCTTTATTTGTATTTTTGCCTTTGATGTAAGCACAGGTATGCTTTTGGGAGCTCTCGACAATGCAATGTCAAAACATTGCATTGCTTCCCCAATTTTTCCTTCCATGCCGGAGGCTAAGCCGAGATTATTGAAAAGCATCACATTCCCTACATTGCCCGGGTCAAGACGCAGGGCCTCTCGTGTGCATCGGGCAGCCTCGCTCCAATCTTCTTTCCCTATAAAATATTGTGCCGAATCGGCAAGCTGAAGATATCTCTTATATTCCGGACTATATCCGGATGCCGATCCTGCTTGCGTTGCAGAAACGGCCTGCGCCATCGCGCAAGCCGCTCCTGTCAATAATGTTAAAATTATGATGAATCGATACATCTTTACATCAAATCCTTTTCTAAAAATTCAAAACTGAAAAATCAAAATCCAAAATTCAAAAATCGAAATTCAAGATTCTCAATTCTCAATTCCTCTTACTGTAGTTATCAAGTCCCTGCTTAAGGAATCGCTTGTAGCCCGGGATGTCTTCCTCATATACAAACGCCGGTGCAAGTGGCTTACCGTCATTGTCTACCAATACGTGGAAGGGCTGAGCATTAGCCCCGAACTTTGAACGCTGCAAGTAGCTCCACTTGTCGCCATATGTGCGGAGTGTACGTTGAGTGCCATCCTTCTCCGTCACCTTGATCGGTTCCGGAAGAGCCTTCTTCTCATCCACCATCAGAGTCACGAGAACATAGTCATTGTCAATGGTTGCCTTAATTTCTGGATCTGTCCATACTGCTGCTTCCATTTTTCGGCAGTTGACGCACCCATAGCCTGAGAAATCAAGCATTACGGGTTTGCCAAGTTTGCGACCAAGTTCCATTCCCTCTTCATAGTCATCTACCACTGCATGCACATCTCCTTGATAGAGGGAGAAGTCTTGGGTATATGTCGGAGGTGCGAATGCGCTGATGGCTTTCAATGGTGCGCCCCAAAGTCCCGGAAGCATGTAGATGGCAAATGCGAATGATATGCAAGCAAGCATGAATCTTGTCACGCCGGTCTTCTCCACTTTGTCATCATGCGGGAAAGTGATTTTGCCAAGCAGATATACGCCAAGCAGTGCAAAAATCACGATCCAGAGGCTTACGAACACCTCTCTGTCAAGGATTCTCCATCCATATGCAAGGTCGGCCACTGAGAGGAATTTCAGTGCAAGTGCCAACTCGAGGAAACCGAGCACTACTTTCACTGTGTTCATCCAGCCACCGCTCTTTGGCATACTGTTGAGCATTGTCGGGAACATTGCAAAGAGTGTGAAGGGGAGGGCAAGGGCAAGCGCGAATCCAAACATGCCTACGGCCGGCGACACGAAATTGCTTGTCGAGGCTGCTTCTACGAGCAGTGTGCCGATGATCGGACCGGTGCAGCTGAACGATACGAGCACGAGTGTGAAGGCCATGAAGAAAATCGATAGCATTCCTGTGGTGGCATCCACTTTTGAGTCCATCTTGTTGGTCCAGCTTGAAGGCAGCGTCAGTTCAAATCCACCCATGAATGAGATGGCAAACACTACAAGCAAGAGGAAGAAGATTATATTGAAGATGGCATTCGTAGCGAGATTGTTGAGAGCCGATGCTCCGAAAATAATCGTAACAGCAAGGCCCAATACCACATATATCACAATTATCGATCCGCCATAGGTAGCTGCTGCCCCGATGGCCTTGCGCCTGTTCTTCTTATTTTGTTTCAAGAAGAAGGAGACTGTCATCGGTATCATGGGCCATACACATGGAGTGACAAGGGCAATGAGTCCTCCCAAAAAGCCTGCAATAAAGATATAGAGCAGGCTGCTTGTGGCTTCAGGAGCATCGGTTTCAAACGCTCTGAGTTCTGCTTCAACGTTTGTCCACCATCCAGCTTTGGCTACATCACCCTGTGTGATGGCACCCGGCACCAACGGTCCGTCGGCTTTGTGCAGGGAGTCGATTTCTTCAGCGATTATTTCTGCCTTCGTTTCAGTAGTCGCTACTTCAGAGGCTGCTTCCTGAGCTCCCCCTGATATTGGAGCTTTGCCTGAAAGACTTTTGGCTCCATACACTTGGGCACATCCTGTGTCATTACAAGCCTGTCCTTTTATTTCTACATCTACAGAATAGTTCGCAGCAGTAGGCTTTAGTTTCTGAGTGAATGTGACTTTATTGGTGTAGAAATGCTGTTCTACCTCAAAGACTTCATCAAATTCCTTGGTATATGCGTGGTCGGCTGTAGGAGTTCCTACTGTCTCGCACCCCTTTGTTTCAAAATAGAAGACGAGCGGATTTGAGCCTCCGGTCGGGTTGTCGGTGGAATAGAGATGATATCCTGGATCAATAGTAGCAGTGGCTACTACCTTCGGTGAATCCGTTCCGTCTCCTACAAGCTTTATATCCCATCTCACAGCATCTGCTGCAAATCCCGCAAAGCCAAGGATTATTGAGTATACTGCTGTTATGAAAAAGATTGAAAGTCGTCGCATAAGATTATTTTTAGAATGGAAGGTCATCGGTTGAGTCGCCGGCATCATATCCTGTAGGTGTGGGTGCCGGTGGGAATGCATCGCTGCCAAATGGTTCAGCTATCCCCTGTTGAGGAGCCTGGGGAGCATATGGTTGCTGGGGAGCGTATGGCTGTTGGGGAGCATATGGCTGCTGTCCATAAGGTTGCTGGGGCGCATATGGTTGCTGTCCATATGGTTGTTGAGGATACCCTGGCTGAGCTCCTCCCGGCACATACGGGCGAGCTGCGAAGCAGCTTACGTCTGTATACCAACGGTCGTTGAACTCCCTGCTTTCGAGATCGACAGAAAGGGTATAAGAATTTCCTACTTCTATTCCGATTGTGTCTGCCTTGTCTCCGAATACATGAAATTTAACCTTCCTTGGATAAGCTCCAAAAGTTTCAAGTACCCATTCTTTTTTCTTCCATTCGCGTCCTGCTTTTGACATGCCTGACTGCATGCCAAGATCAAGGATGATCTTACCGTCTATTTCCATGATTTGTTATCGTTGTTTTATTTGAGTTTTCAAAATTAGTCAAAATTGAATTAGTGTGCAAATTTTTTATGTGAAAAATAAAAAACGGAGTTTTCCAACTCCGTTTTCTTGTTAGTTATTGTCCTGATTTATTTTTTTATCCTAAGCACCGGCGCCACCGACCGTGGGGCGTCTTTCGGTAGAGTCACTTTCAGATATTGTGCTGTCTGCTCAAAGGGGACCTTGCCAAAACCGAGGAGTTCTACTCTCTTGATTTTTTTATCAAACAGTTTGGAATCTTTTGCAAGTGCCTTGATCCTGACTTCGCCATCTTCAGGCCATGCCAAAGAGATGGCGTAAAGGTTCCTGGGGGTCTGGGTGAAGCGTATTTCGGATGATGTGGCCTTCGTGTAGGCCCCTTCATTGAATCCCTGGTGGTTTATTTTTATGTCAGAATCCGCAATCGGTCCCTCTCCAAAGATTTTCCACGGACGTGTGCTGTAGATTGCCTCGCTGTTGACCGCCATCCAGTCGCCTATGCCGTTGATGACAGCTTCCTCTTTCTCATCGAAAGTTCCATCTGATCTTAAAGGGATACTGAGCAGCAGATTGCCGTTCTTGCTGACTACATCTGCCAGCAGCTTCACCACCTGTGCGGCAGACTTATATCGGTCATTTTCATAAGTCGAGGTATTATAGTGCCAGTCTCCTATGCATGAGCAGGTCTGCCATGGCTTATCCGGTATATTGTTGGGAGCACCTCGCTCCACATCCCATACCAAAGCCTCTTTTTGCACATCGTCAAGAATCTTTCCGAACATAACTGCTGAGAATTTCCCCGGATGAGTTGCTTCATTATGATTGTAGAAGTGGGTTGCTATCTTCACTCCGGCATCGCTGATGGGGTAGAAGGGCACACCGGTGACATCGAAGTAAAGCAAGTCGGGATTATACCGGTTGATGACATCCAGCGTGCGGTTGTAGAAATTAGTGCAATATTCCTCTGAAGGCTGTGCCACACCGTTCCCCCAGGACCATTGTGAATGGATCATGCCGTCGGCCCAGGTGCCATAGCTGTCAGGATGATCCTGGGCATATAGTTTCTGAGGGTTAAGACCTTCCCACCATTTCCCCTTGCCATCTTCCTTGGTGATGTGTCCGTCGTAAGGAACCCCGGCCTTTGGACCCTTACGGTCATATCTGCGGGAAGGCTCATACCAGCTCCATGCATGGTCTGCATGAAGGCTCACACCGAAAGGCAATCCATGTTTCCTGCAGGCGGCTGCCCATTCCCCCAGAATATCCCTCTTGGGGCCGATATTCTTTGAATTCCATTCCTGATACCGGCTGTCCCACAGGTCGAAATTGTCATGGTGATTGCCAAGGGCAAAGAAATATTTGGCCCCTATCTTCTTGTAAAGTTCTACAAGATAATCAGCATCCCAGTTTTCGGCTTTGAACATCGGCAGAATATCCTTGAATCCAACTTCTGAGGGGTGTCCATAGTGCTCCAGATGATGTTTATACTGATAGCTGTCCTCAATGTAAAGCGAACGTGCCATCCAGTCGCCCGAACCTTCCACACACTGCGGGCCCCAATGAGCCCAAATCCCAAATTTTGCATCCCTAAACCATTCGGGCACTTCATATTGTGCCAACGATTCCCAGGTGGGCTGATATTTACCTTTCATCATTGGTTCCTTATTTTCCGATACCTTCACTTTATAGCCATAAGTCTCTGATAAAGCCAGTATTGGCATTAATGCCATACAGAAAAATATGTTGATCCGATTGCTCATAATCTGAATAATTATTATAGAAGATGATGTATTACCGCCTGTCATACAGATAGAACATACGCTCCATCAGTGTCCATTTTTGAGACGAGGCCGCAGTGGGATCGCATCCTTGAAACCTTGCAACAAAAGCCTCCCATTCAGCTTGTCTCGGGAGACGTGCCAGCCGCTCCATTGATGAATCCCAGTCAAAATCAGGTCTTGTCTCCACTATCATGACCACCGTGTGGCCATGAATATACATTTCCATCTCAAGAATGCCGACCTCACGTATACCTTTTATTATCTCGGGCCATGCATGCTTGGCATCATGATATTCTTGATAGAGACGTATCAATTCAGGATTGTCGGATATCTCAAGAATCTGACAATATCGTTTTATAGGAAATCCATGACATTTAGCATGATAACCTGAACGATAATCGTCGGTTCCTTTTTTAGTTTCCGACTTTCCCGAACAAGCACTGCTATCTTCCATGTTCACTCTTGCCATTACTATCAAATATTGCCTAAAGGATTCAGAACCTGACTAAAATTCGGAATATCTTACCGGGATGTGACGCCCATTCCTTCAATGCATCCTTCGCCTCTTCAGGGGCTATTGTGGCGCTGACGAGTCTATCCACTTGGCATCCTCCGCGACGCAAATACCGGATTACAGCTTCGAAATCAGTGGGCAACGCATTGCGGGAGCCTCTGATGTCAAGCTCCTTTTTCACGAATAAACCGGTCTGGAAAGAGACTTCCGTTTTTGAATATCCGATGCAGATCACTCTTCCACAAAAAGCCACTTCCTCCACGGCTGTAACATAGGTCGGTGCAGAGCCGACAGCCTCTATCATTACGTCGGGTCCTTCCCCGCTCGTCATCTCTTGCAGGCGCTCGTGTACATCTTCCGAGCGCGAATTGATGGTGTATGACGCACCCATCTCTTTTGCCAAGGCAAGCTTCTCATCGTCGATATCGAGTGCCACTACCGTCGCACCACGCATTGAGGCTCTCACAATTGCACCCAGTCCAATCATGCCGCATCCTATCACAGCCACAGTGTCTGTGTCGCTTACTGCGCCACGCTCTACTGCGTGAAACCCTACACTCATAGGCTCTACAAGAGCACACTCTCTTGGCGTAAGCCCTTGTGCGGGAATTACTTTCTGCCAGGGCACACTGATATATTCCGTCATTGCCCCGTCGCGCTGTACTCCCATGGTCTGATTATCACGGCAGGCATTCGGACGCGATTTTTTGCACGACGAGCAAGTCCCGCAAGCAGTGTAGGGATTCACGGTCACACTCATCCCTTTCGTAAAGATTCCATCCGGAACTTCCTCACCCCATGCTTCGACTGTGCCTCCAATCTCATGCCCGGGAATTACGGGCGACTTGGCAAGCAGGTTTTTTCCGAGAAAGGTGTTGAGATCCGACCCGCAGAACCCGACGTAACAAATTTTCACCAATACTTCCCCCGGTCTGATTCCCGTATCGGCCAAGGAGACTACGTGCACCTCTCCGGGTGCAGATATTTCAATCGCTTTCATTTTATTGATTTTTTATTTTATATCCGCTTATGCCATACCATGCGCACACGGCGAAACAAATCATAGGAACGATGTATGCCACATGATACCATGTCGGATTGAGTGTCATTATAAAAGCTGTGAACTGCGGCAGGCAAGCGTTGCCTACTATCGCCATCACAAGAAAAGCAGAACCGCTCTTCGTCTTGTCGCCGAGCGACCGTATGGCAAGAGAGAACTGGGTAGGATAGATTATCGACATGAAGAACGATATCCCTATCATAGCGAAGATTCCCGCCATTCCTCCCACTGCCACCACAACGATGCATAGAAGAATGTTGGCTATTGAATATACCGTAACCATATTGGCAGGCCGGAAACGTCCCATAAGCAGTGTGCCAACCCATCTTCCAATAAGAAAAGCAAGCATATAGATTCCGAAATACGTGGTGGCGGTGGATTCGCTGATGCCTGCATACGTGCAGCAATACACGAGGAAAAGGCTGTTGATGGCAGTTTGACCCCCATTATAGAAAAACTGGGCTATGACACCATTGCGGAGATGCGCCTTGCGAAGCACTCCGAAATCGATCAGCTTTCCGCTTTTTCCAGATTTTTCATCTGCAAGACGCGGAAGTCTTGAGAAGACAAACACCACAGCTATCACTATAAGGACTAAGGCAAGGGCAAGATAAGGTCCCTTCATGGCGTTGGTCTCCATTTCTATGTAAGCACTCCAGCCTCCGGGATAGTCGGCAGGCAGAGAATCTCTTGTGTAGCTTTTGCCCGACAGGATAATTTTGCTCAGAAACATAGCGGCGATGAATGCACCTAGACCATTGAACGACTGCGCAAGATTCAGCCGTCGCGAAGAAGTGTCGGGATCTCCCAGCTCCGTCACATAAGGATTGGCAGCGGTCTCCAGAAAGCACATGCCTGTGGCAATTACGAAGAACACTCCCAGATAAAACCAATACTCCTTGATGACAGCTGCCGGAAAAAACAGAAGCGCACCGGCAGCTGCCATAAGAAGCCCGAAGATGATACCCGCTTTATAGGAGTATCGTTTCATGAACATTGCTATGGGGATGGGGCAAAGGAAATATGCCAGCCAATATGCGGTCTCTGTGAAAGATGCCTCGAATGGCGTGAGTTCGCAGGTCTTCATCAGCTGGCGTATCATTGTTGGGAGCAGGTTTGCGCTTATAGCCCATACAAAGAATAGGCATATCACCATAGCCAGTGGCATAAGATATTTATTGGTGGGTTTCATTCCGACATGTTTTTTATATATGGCAAAACTATAGGATTTTCAAATCCGTAGAAGAGCCGGGCATTCTCACCCAGGAACATTCTCTTTTCCTCTTCTGTAAGAAGATCTGATTTGAGCACAAAATCGTAAGACATTCTGTAGGTGATGGCAGTAATGGTACGCGGATAATCAGATCCCCACATGAGTTTATCGATGCCTACGGTGTCTGCGGCCTCACGGATTGCCTTCATGGCTCCGGCAAACGGATAAAACTCCGAGTTGAAGAGCCATGTGATGCCTCCCGACTCAATTCTGACATTCTCATGCCTCGCCAATGATATTTGGTCGGGCCATCCGTCAATGGGTGCCATCCCGAAATGGCCAACGGCAATCTTGAGAGCGGGACATTCGGCAATCACCTCTTCCATCTCGGCAATCTGCCTGTCTTCAGTCTTCAGTGTGACTGATAGAATCGCGCCACGTTTTTCCATAGCCTTGAACATCAGCATCATTTCATCACTGCATAGCGACACTCCTTCAGGAAGCCGATGTGCCGGTATGGCGATTCCCTTGAACCCGGAATCAAGAAGCGCGACTGCATTGTCATAAAAACCGGGACGCCTAAACTCACACATGGCGTTGACAAAGAATCGGTCGGGATATCGTCCGGCTACTTTCTGAAGATAGTCGTTCTGAATTCCGTCGATAAACTCCTGGGTTATGACTGCGGCAGACACCCGGGCATAATTCATGTTTGAAAGGAATATCTCAGCGGTGTTCTTTCCGTCTATCATGAAGGGAGGAAGCATCTGCCGCTCCTCGCCCATGAAATCCGCCCTCCCATCAGGAAGTGGTATCACCCTCTTCCCTTCCGACTCTCCATCCTGGCGAAGCCATAGATGCGCATGAGCGTCTATTATTATAAAATCGTCTGGCATGGCATTCATGAATTTTTCCAGCTAACACGCTGCTGTTCTCCTATTATTTCCTTCACCTTGTCCACAAGCTCCATGTCGATAGGCTCATTGATGTATTCGAGGTTTTTCCTTACATTCTCAGGATTGGCTGAACTGAAAAGGGTGGTTGAGATGCGGGGATTGCTCACTGAATACTGGATGGCGAGTTTTTCGATTGGATATCCCTGTTCATTGCAATACTCCACAGCTTTTCTGCATGCCTCGACAAGTGGTTTGGGTGCGGGGTGCCAGTCCGGAACGCCACGGTTGGAGAGCAGTCCCATCGACAGTGGGGATGCGTTGATAACTCCTATCCCTTTGCCTTCAAAGTAATTGAGATAGTCAAGAAGACGGTCGTCATTTAGAGTGAAATGGCAGAAATTGAGAATACTCTCCACAGTGCCATCCGGCACATTGTCTGCAACCCATTTGAGATTCTCAAGCTGAAGGTCGGTAATCCCCACATGGCTTACCACACCTTTGTCTCTTAATTCCACAAGTGCCGGAAGCGTCTCTTTCGCAACCTGTTCGAGGTCGGCAAATTCTATGTCGTGAACATTTATCAGATCGATATGGTCTATGTTAAGTCGATCCATGCTCTCATAGACACTCTCGAGGGCTTTGCGTCCGGAATAGTCCCAGGTGTTGACTCCATCTTTTCCATACCTCCCCACTTTAGTGGATAGGTAATACCTGTCGCGTGGCAGCCCTTTAAGTGCCTTTCCCAGTACTGTCTCTGCCTTGTAATGGCCGTAATAGGGTGAGACATCTATAAAATTCATCCCTCCTTCTACAGCGGCATACACCGCCTCCTTCGCTTTCCCTTCGTCGATGCTGCGGAAAACTCCTCCGAGCGATGACGCCCCAAAACTCAGGGGGGACACAAGCATCCCCGTCGTTCCTATTTCTCTTTTTTCCATGAATAGTTGATTAGTGTTTGTCATGTTATTGTCTTCGGGATCCCGGCTCACATTTTTATGAGTTGGGCTTTCAGATGCAAAGTTAGTCACGATTCATTATTAAAAAAAGCCTTATAGCGACAAGTTTTTAGCACAAAATCGACATTATTCCATTTTTTTATTTGGATATTATTATAAAATTCATTTCTTTTGCTTTCTAAAAATGGACAAGACTTATGGAAATTAACAATATGCTCATGTTGAATGTGGGATATGCATATCATGACGGTGACTGGAATTTCAATTCGGTCAGCAGTCCTTTTACACGAATTTACTACGTTGCCAAAGGAACGGCGGAAGTCTCAATAGGCTCCCGCACTTATACTCTTCGTCCGGACCATATGTATATAATTCCGGCGTTTACCGAACATTCCGACTATTGCAATGGGGTTTTTGAGCATTACTACATTCATGTATATGAGGATGTTTCCGCAGGGGAGGCAATTACAGCCTTTTATGATTTCCCTTTCGAGATTCCGGCTACAGATTTTGACCGACGTCTTTTTCAGAACATATGCGACCACAATGGTGCCATGTCGCTTAAAAATTCAAATCCTCGCATTTATGACAACAAGCATTCCCTTATAGAATGCATACGGCTCAACCGTGAACGTCCCCTTTTCGACCGGCTTGAATCAATGGGTATAATATATCAGTTACTGGGAAAATTCTTGAAAAGCGCGAAGCCAAAAATTCAGACCGCCGACGCAAGAATAGAGAAAGTGCTTAAGATTTTATCCGGCAATGTAGCGGCCAATAATAAGATTGAAGACCTTGCAAAGATTGCATGCATGTCGCCCGACCATTTTATACGTACATTCCGTAAAGAAGTTGGTTATACTCCGGCTCAGTTCGTCATCGAACAGAAAATGATGAAAGCCCGGCTGATGCTTGCATCGGAAAATCTTTCAATCAAAGATATAGCTTACGGTCTCGGGTATGACGATGTCTCATATTTTACAAGAATCTTTCACCGTCATGTAGGCACCACACCGCGTATCTACCGCAACAGTTTCAATGACAAGATATGACAGGATTTCCTGGGGATACGTCACTAACTTGTATATACGAAGAGCCCATCTCAATTTTTTGAGATGGGCTCTTCGTATATTCGCATCATTCGAAATCCTCAAAATTCTGCTTAGCTGCAATTTCATAGTTGTGACGCTTCAAGAATGACAGGATGTTGCTTCTCTCTTTTCCATCTTCCACGTCTTCCTTGATGCGCTTGCAGGCATGGTGAAGTGCGATGCTCGATTGATAGATATGTCGGTAGCTTTTGGCTATGTCGTCGATGAGCTCATCGCTGAAACCTGACTTTCCGAGTATGAAGGAATTAACTCCGAAATAGGTGATAGGATTATGCGCCATTACTACGTAAGGTGGAACATTCCCTGTCACTCGGCAACCACCTTTGATCAGCACATAGTCGCCTACTTCATATCCTTCATGCACAAGAGCCCCTGAAGAGAGTATGCAGCAGTCTCCGATCTTGCAGTCGCCAGCCACCTTCACTCCATTGCCAAGCACACATTTGTCGCCCACTGTGGTGTCGTGTCCGATATGAGACTGTGCCATGATGCAGCTTCCATTCCCAATTTTCGTTGCTCCTCCTTCGTGGATACTTCTGTTGATGATCACATGTTCGCGGATCACGTTGTTGTCGCCCAGTATCACATACGATGCCTCTCCTTTCCAGCGGAAATCCTGTGGAGTGGCAGAGATGATTGACCCTTCATAGATGCGGTTGTTCTTGCCAACTCTTGCTCCTGAAAGAATACTGGTATGGGAGTGGATGAAGCAGTTGTCGCCAATTTCAACATTGCGGTCTACATAGACAAATGCTCCTACTACGATGTTATCGCCAAGTTTTGCTTCCGGATGCACGAATGCCAAAGGTGATATATGGTTCATATTTTTTCAGTTTAAGATTTTAGATTAACTCTTGACTCTTGGTTCTTGACTCTTGGTCCTTGACTCTTGACTCTTGGTCCTTGACTCTTAAAAATCATCGTCCCCCTCCGACAGCCTGATATAGACTGATCAGTGCGGAAGTGCGTGCATGCCAGCTGCTGAGGCTTGCAAGTTGGGCTTGCAAGAGACTGCTGCGAGCAGTAAGCACTTCCAGATAGCTCGTCTGATGATTCAGGATGAAGAGTTCGTTGGTGTATTCTACCGATTTCTCAAGTTCCTTTACCTGAAGGTCTACCAGCCGCTTTTTCTCAGTGCTCTTGTCTATCTTTACAAGAGCATCGCTTACGTCTGCAGCAGCCGACATCACGGCATTCTCAAAGTTGTTGATAGCCTGTTCTTGCTGTGCCTTGGCTGCTTTTAGTTGTGCAATATTCTGTCCTCTTGCGAAGAGGGGTGCTGAAAGTGAGCCTGCAAGCTGAATAAACCATTTGCCGGGATTTACTATCATTGAGCCAAGAAGGTTGGTGAAGCCTCCCTGAGCAGAAATGGATATAGTCGGATAGAAATTGGCATGTGCCGAACTTACAGCATAGAAAGCTGTAGCCAATCCTCTTTCAGCTGCCGCTACGTCAGGTCGAGTGGCAAGATAGCTCATAGGAACCCCTTCTATTGCCTCTTCAGGAAGCACAACATCAAGATTATTGCTTACTTCCCATTCAGTTGGATAGGTATTAAGAAGCACCGAAAGTGAGTTGTTGACCAAAGTGATCTGCTGCTCAAGGTCGGGAATAGTTGAAAGAATGTTGTAATAGTTTGCACGGCTTTGGACCACTGCCGCTTCAGTCGTACTTCCGGCTTGTTTAAGCTGTTCCATCGTGGCTACCTGATCTTTCCAGATTGCTGCAGTGCGTTTTGAAAGATCAAGCTGCTGATGAAGAAGCACCAGAGAGTAGTAGGTTGATGCGACGCCGGTCACTATCTGGGAGCGTACTGCTTTCTCATATGCCTGTGTCTGCTCTAATGTTGCTTTTGCTCCTCTCTTGCGGTTGAGAATTTTTCCAAAAGCATCAATCTCCCAGTTGGCAGCCAAGGGAAGGGTATAACTCCAATTCATATGGCTTCCACCATATGATGCTGTGCCCCCGTTGGGTGTGAAGGCGAGCGAAGGTAGATAGGAGAGTTTGGCTCCCTGAAGCTGAGCCTTTGCAATGTCTACATTCAGTTTGGCATTCTCCAGACTGGTATTGTTGTTAAGTGCTTTTTCAATATAGCCTTGAAGAAGGGGATCAGTAAAAATATCGCGCCATCCCATGTAGGCCAGGCCTGTGGAGTCTTGGTTCTCCACGGCCTGACGGTAGTCGG
>CAYNPB010000055.1:0-14568 GCA_964399005.1 uncultured Sangeribacter sp. | reverse complement strand
CGGAGTTTCATCACAAAACCTTTGGTGTGGCTTTTATAAAGGAGGCAGAAGGCGTTATGCCTTAAGTCTCCTTACTTTTTAATATAACCCTAAAGTATGAAAGACGTAAAACAGACTCTGCTTGACAGAGTATCTATCCGCCGCTATGAGCGCGAGGCAATTCCGCAGGAAACAATGGATTTCATCTATGATGCAATCCGCAACACACCGACAAGCTACAATGGTCAGCAATATTCAGTGATCGACATCGATGATCAGGAACTGAAAGAGAAACTCTATGAGCTCACAGGCCAGAAGCAGCTTAAGACATGCAATCGCCTTCTTATCTTCTGCTCAGATTATAACAAGATGACTCTCCTTGCCAAGAAAAAAGGAGTCGCAATGCCCCCCTTCACAGACACTATGGACGGCACAATCATCGGCATCATTGACGCATCATTGGCTATGATGAGCGCAGTGGTGGCAGCTGAAGCTTGTGGACTCGGATGCAACTGTGTCGGCTATCTCCGCACAGTCGACCCTAAAGCTGTAGCCGACCTTCTGAAACTCCCTAAGGGTGTATTCGTAGTGTGTGGTCTGGCACTCGGCATCCCTCGTGAACATCCCGACCTCAAGCCTAAGCAGCAACGCGACCTTGTGTTTATGAAAAACTGCTATAGCCAGGATCCAGAGAAGCTGACGGAGGAACTCGTGGAATATGACAATGTAGTGACCGACTACAATCAGCATCGCGCCGGAGGCACTTCCGACAATGATTGGTGTGCCCACATCATCAACTACTATGATCATGCCATGGAATACAATATCCTGCAGTATCTTAAGGATCAGGGATACGACATCAAGAAATAAATGCATAATTCATAATGCACAATGCATAATTCATGCTTCTGAATCTATGTCTATGATTAAATATTATATTTCAGAGACGCGAAGCCAATTATGCATTATGAATTATGACTTGCTTTAGCTTGGGCGAAGCCAATTATGAATTAAACAAAAACAGCTCCCGAATGGGAGCTGTTTTTGTTATCGGCGACCTGCTTTCTGGCGCATCTGCTTCATCATTGCCATCGGATTCTTGATGCCTCCCGTGGCCATTCGCATCATCTTGCGTGTCTCTTCAAACTGCTTCAGCAGTCGGTTGACTTCCTGAAGCGATGTTCCGCTTCCTTTTGCGATACGCTGACGTCGCGAAGCATTTATGATCTCCGGATTCTGACGCTCGTAGGGAGTCATCGAATAGATAATGGCTTCAATTCCTTTGAAAGCATTATTGTCGATATCTATATCCTTAATGGCCTTCCCAACCCCCGGAATCATGGCTGCAAGATCCTTGATGTTGCCCATCTTCTTTATCTGCTGTATCTGCTTAAGGAAGTCGTCAAAGTCAAATTTATTCTTGCGAATCTTCTCCTGGAGGCGCTCCGCTTCCTTCTGGTCGTAGATTTCCTGTGCACGCTTGGCGAGCTCCACTATGTCGCCCATGCCAAGGATACGATTGGCCATACCTTCAGGATTAAACTCCTGAATATCCTCCATTTTCTCTCCGATACCCACAAATTTGATCGGCTTGTCTACTACCGAACGGATTGAGAGCGCTGCACCGCCACGGGTGTCACCATCAAGTTTTGTAAGGATAACGCCATTGAAGTCGAGACGATCGTTGAATTCCTTTGCAGTGTTGACGGCATCCTGACCGGTCATTGAGTCGACAACAAACAGAGTCTCATCGGGATTGACAGCTTTCTTAATAGCGGCAATCTCTACCATCATCTCCTCGTCGACTGCCAGACGGCCAGCGGTATCTATGATCACGAGGTCGAGCTTATTATCCTTCGCATACTTGATAGCATTCTGCGCAATCTCAACAGGATTCTTATTTCCTTCCTCAGTATATACAGGGACATCAATCTGCTGCGCGAGGACCTTCAACTGCTCTATAGCTGCCGGACGATATACGTCTCCTGCCACGAGAAGGGGCTTGCGCCCTTTTTTCTTAAGTTTAAGGGCAAGTTTGCCGGAGAATGTAGTCTTACCGGAACCCTGAAGACCTGACATGAGAATCACTGCAGGTTTACCTTCAAGCACCAGCGGCTCCTCCTTTCCACCCATGAGGGTGGTGAGTTCGTCGTGGACAATCTTCACCATCAGCTCTTTCGGCTTAAGAGCGTTGATGACGTTCTGTCCGAGTGCCTTTTGCTTGACGGTGTCTGTAAAATTCTTTGCCACCTTATAATTGACGTCAGCATCGAGCAGAGCACGACGGACGTCTTTCATAGTCTCGGCTATATTGATCTCGGTGATTCTTCCTTCACCCTTAAGGATCTTGAAAGAACGTTCGAGTCTTTCTGAAAGGTTGTTGAACATAGTTTTATATTTTTAATGCATAATTCATAATGCATAATTCATAATTACCAATGGCTTGCATATGGAATTATACACTATTTTGGGTATTTATTTCAGTAGGTTGGTGGCAGTGTCAGGGAAGATTATCTTAGGCTGAAACGTCTTGGCTTCTTCCGGTGTCATCGATGCATAAGCAATGATGATAATTATATCTCCCACCTGAACTTTTCTGGCTGCTGCTCCATTGAGACAAATCATTCCGGAATTAGGCTTTCCGGCTATGACATACGTCTCAAGGCGCTCACCGTTGTTGTTGTTGACTATTGCCACCTTCTGCCCCGGCAGGATGCCGGCTGCCTCAAGAAGTGCTGAGTCTATCGTTATGCTTCCGATATAGTTAAGATTGGCCTCGGTGACATGCACACGATGAATCTTGGAGGCCAGCATTTCGATCTGCATAGCTTCAGAAGTGTTACTTATTTATATCTGATATTGTCAATAAGACGGACCTTACCGCAATAGACAGTGATGCAACCTACGATGTCGGGAGATTCCGACCACTCGTCGATAGGAAGAAGCGTGCGACCATCTACGATTTCAAAATATTCCACATTCATATGCGGCACTGCGTTGATGCGCTCCACTACCGTGTCGTGGGTAGCCTGCACGGAATGATCCTTTGAGTATTCCACGCTGTATTCAAGAGCCGCATGGATTTCGGGAGCCACTTTACGCTGCTCTTCAGTGAGAAGAGCGTTGCGGGAAGAAAGAGCAAGACCATCGTCGGCTCTCTTGATTGGCACGGGAACGATTTCCACATCAATTTTCTCAGATTCGATCATATTGCGAATCACGGCTATCTGCTGGAAATCTTTTTCTCCAAAATATGCACGTGTGGGGCGGCAAAGGCGGAATAGCCTGCTGACCACTTGCGCTACGCCTTGAAAATGTCCGGGGCGGAATTTTCCTTCCATCACCTGAGCAGCCGTACCGAGCTCAAACTCATGATCGGGAGCAGTGCCATCAGGATACATCTCCTCGACGGAGGGAGCAAAGACGGCAGTCGCGCCTTCGCGAGCGAGAAGACGGAAGTCTTCTTCTTCATTTCTCGGATATGTGGCGAGGTCGTCGGGGTTATTGAACTGAGTAGGATTGACAAATACACTTACGAGTGCCACGTCGCATTCCGCTACCGCCTTCTTCACGAGGGAAAGATGCCCCTCATGAAGGGCACCCATGGTAGGGACCAAACCTATTGTCTTTCCACTGCCAAGCGAACGGCCAACGAAGGCCTCGAGATCGCTGACATTACGAATTATCTGCATTGCCATTGCTTTTAATGATAATCTTTCTGCCACCGCAGGGGGGCATATTACCTTTGTAAAATTTTCAACTTGCAAAGTTAATAAATAAGTCACAAACAAGCCAAGCATTTCGCTCAAAAAACACAATCCAATGTTAAAAAAATAGAAAAATAAGCCAGAAAAGGGGAAAAGAGACAAAAAGCAAGGTGAATATAAGGAGTATGTTGATTTTTTTTTGTAATTTTGCATTGTGGCATGTCCCGACGCGAGAAGCGGAACGACATGCAGAATATAAAAAACAGATATGGCCAAGAAAAAATTTCTTTTTGTGGCGCAAGAGGTAGCCCCCTATCTCCCGCCGGAAAATATATCGACACTGGGCAAGGAAGTTGCCACAGGCATTCATAAAAGAGGTTATGAAGTGAGGACCTTCACTCCCAAATGGGGATCTATCAATGAGCGGCGCAACCAGCTGCATGAAGTGATCCGACTAAGTGGCCTCAATGTCACCATTGACGACAATGACCATCCGCTTCTGCTTAAAGTTGCGAGCCTCCACCCCACAAGGACACAGGTATATTTCATCGACAACGATGATTTCTTCCAGAAAAATGATACAGACATTGATGAGGTAGGAAGCAACCGACCGGACAACGACAAGAGAATCATCTTCTTCACCCGCTCCACACTGGAGACAGCGAAAAAGCTGCAATGGGACCCGGCGGTGATTCATTCCCAGGGATGGGTATCGGCAATGACACCGGTCTATCTTCGCCAGCTCAGCGATTCCATACCTTTTGAAAATTCAAAGGTAGTGTATACAATCCTTCCGGAAGAGAATAAGGTGGCTATCGACAGTGATTTCTTCCGCCGTCTGAAAGAAGACGGAGTGAAAGAAGAGTATCTTGCCGGATATGAAGGGATGGAAATGAATACCAAGCTCCTTCACCGCATGGCTATCGACAATTCTGATGGCGTGATATTCATGACAGATGAGCCGGATCCTGATCTACTGGCAGCAGTAGAAGCCAAGGGAATCCCCTATTTGAAAAAGGAGGATGTAGACGGCAATCTTGATGCTTACATAACATTTTACGACAATCTTTCAGAAAAATGATGCGCAATACATCTTTAAGCAAGTCACTCAGGCTACTCGCCGCTCCTATCGTAGGGATGGCAATCGGAGCGATTTTTGCATCGTGCGAAGACACAGTGTCGAAAATCGGCAACGAACTCGCCTCCGGTGAAGTGCAAATTGCCCTCGACTCGCTGACATGGGACGGAAGCTTGCAAAGCATATACCGCGGAAATCAGACATTTCAGGTGACTTGTGATCCGATAGAGTATACCACATACTTTGACGGCACAGTCGACACGAGAAGCACCACAAATCTTCTCGGGAGAATCAGTGTGCCGGAATATGGCGACCTGAATTGCTCGTTTGTGACACAATTGCTTAGCACCAAGAGGCTTGATATCCCTGAATCAATACCCTTGACGCAGATTGACTCTATGAAACTTATCCTTTATGTGCCGAGAGGTGAACTTACCGGCGACTCTCTTGCCCCACAGCAATTGAAGGTGTATAAGTTGACAAAGAGTCTTCCAAAGGATATTGACAACCGCTTTGACCCGAAAGGTTCTTATGACCCGACGTCTCCTCTCGGTAGCCGCACTTTCACTTTGTCGGCTCTTGGCATGAGCGACTCCATATACCAGAAGAAAAGCTATATCAACATTGAGATTCCTTTGCCAAAGGAGTGGGCAGTCAAAGTAGTGGAAGCTTACAGAGATTCGCTGGTTAATTCCGTATTCGAGTGGCCTCAGAGTTTCGAGGATAAATTCCATGGCATATACGTGGAACCCTCCTTCGGACGCGGATGTGTGGCTAATATATCTTTGGTGGATTTTGTAATATTCTACAACTACGAGAAAACGGAAGCCTCTTATACAGATGGCGCATACACTCCCACCGTCACCACTGAGACTGGTTATGCAGGAGTATTTGCGACGTCCCCAATCGTATTAAGCAGCAATAATGTTAGCTACAAGCCCTCTCAATATCTTGAGGATAAGGCGGCCGCTAATGAAGCAATCATCACAACTCCGGGAGGATTCAGAATAAACCTGACTTTCCCTGCGGAAAAGCTTTTGGAAATTTACCAAATGTCGCAGTCTAAGCTTTCAGTAATCAGCGATCTCAAATTCAGTATCCCAGCCGAGGAAATAGAGAACGAATACGGACTTACTCCTCCACCCTACTTGGTATTGGTGAGGACCTCCAAACTGCAAGAGTTCCTTTCGAGCAACTCACTGCCTGACGAAAAGGATTCTTTCTATGCGACATATGACAGTAAGAAAAAGGAATATGAATTCTCTTCTATGAGAAATTATATACTTCGCCTCGCTCAAAATGGGGTGCAGGAAGATGATCTTGACTTCACAATCATACCGGCTAATATTGTATTTGAGACGTCACAATCCTCGTCATCATCAAGCTATTATGATTGGCTGTACGGAGTTTCTTCCACAGCAAGCGAGACAAAATATCCTACTAAATGCACTCCCTACATAGTGAAACCCACCATGTGCCGACTTAAGATGGATCAGGCTCGTACGATATTCACATATTCTACACAGCAGATGAAATGACAATTCACACTACAGCAATAATACTGGTATTCAGTCTGCTGCAATTTATCACCGGCACTGCGGCCAATCCGGCCGACAGTGCCGTTGTGTCTCGTCCCGGTGCCACTCTTCTTTTTGCCGGCGACGCAATGCAGCATCAGGCTCAACTCGATCAGGCGCTTTCAGAAGGCAACGGAAAGGCTTACGACTATTCCGAATGCTTCAGATGGATTGCCCCCACAGTGACAGAGGCTGACTACGCGGTAGTGAATCTGGAAGTGCCCCTTGGAGGAGGACCGCGCTATAGCGGCTACCCCTGCTTCAGCGCTCCCGACAGCTATGCTCAGGCACTCGCAGATGCAGGATTCGACATGATGCTGACAGCCAACAACCATTGTCTTGATTCCGGGATGAAAGCGGCGCGGCGCACAATAAGCGCTCTTGATTCCCTCGGGATTGACCATATCGGAACATATCATGATATAAACGACAGAAACGTCAAGGTGCCTTTCATCAAGGATATAAATGGAATCAAATTTGGATTTCTCAACTATACCTATGGCACCAACGGGATTCCGGCAAAAGACGGCATGGAAGTGGCTCTAATCGACCGCAAGAAAATAGCTGAGGAGATGAAAAAGACACGTGAGGCGGGAGCTGAAATACTTGTGGTGACGATGCATTGGGGCATAGAATATGTGCTTCGAGAAAATGCTATCCAACGAGATCAGGCACAGTTTCTCATTGACAATGGAGCTGATATGGTGATCGGAAGTCATCCTCACGTGATCCAACCAATGAAGATGATTCACGATGAGAAGCGTAATCAGGATGTGCCTGTGGTGTATTCTCTCGGCAATTTTATTTCAAATATGAAGACCGGCGACACTCGTGGAGGAGCATATGTGAGAGTCAGAGTGGAGCGCGAAGAGGATGGGACACCCCGTGTGAAGTGGGCTGACTATGACACTTTTTTCTGTGCGAAACCGACAGGAAAGGGAACAAACTACACAGTGATCCCATCAGATAGGACGGATCTGATTCCGGCTGCCCAGATGGATCATTGGCGAATCTTCGACCGCTCATCAAGCAAAGTCTTCAATGCTGAAAATGTCAATATCCCACGACGCCGGAAGCAGCCGGTCGGAGAATTAAACGACTGATGGACCTAAAATCAAGCGACTAAATAATTATTTTTTAATCTTAAACCAACATAAAAATGAAAACCCAGATAGACACTCCAAAGGCTCCGGGAGCAATCGGACCTTATAGCCAGGCTGTAAAGGCAGGTAATCTAATCTTCGTATCCGGACAACTTCCTATCACTCCCGCAGACGGCACTATGGGAGAATGCATCAAATGCCAGACTCGCCAAAGCCTCGAAAATGCAAAGGCAATTCTTGAGGCCGGCGGTGCAACACTTGCAGACGTGGTGAAGACAACAGTATTCCTTGCCGATATGAGTCTCTTTGGAGAGATGAATGAGGTGTATGCTGAATATTTCTCAGCTCCTTATCCGGCACGCTGCGCTTTCGCAGTGAAAGAGCTTCCGAAAAAAGCCCTCGTTGAAATTGAGATGATTGCCTCAGTTTAATTGAGAATTGAGAATTGAGAATTTTGAATTTTGAATTTTGAATTTTGAATTTTTCTGAGGTCTCAGACATATGAAAGCTGACACCTTAAGCTAAATATTGAAGGATGAAATCCCAAAAGATTTCATCCTTCTTTTTCCATCAGCTCGAGCAGACGCATCTCTGCCTCATCTATTCTGTCGATCACTTCTTGAATCCTTGCTCCTGCTGCTGTGATTTCCTCTACTGTCATCGTGCCTGAGGACATTGCCGATTCAAGTTCCGACTTTTCTTTATTCAAGCTTTCGAGTTCTTCTTCGAGCGCCTCCATTTCCCGCTTTTCCTTGAAAGAAAGTTTTGGTTTGCGCTCCGACTTGGGCTTGGTTGGCGCAGAATCAGGTTTCCCTTTTGCCTCGGCTAATCTTTTGGCTTCATCGGCAGCCGCCTTAAGTTCTTTTTCCTCCTGGCGCACACAATGGCGATATGTGGAATAATCACCGGGGAAATCCCGCACTTCTCCATCCCCTTTCATCACGAAGATATGATCCACTATTCGGTCGAGGAAGAATCGGTCGTGGCTCACTACAATGACGCATCCCTTAAAATCGGCAAGATAATTCTCAAGCACTCCGAGCGTCATGATATCAAGGTCGTTGGTAGGCTCATCAAGAATCAGGAAGTTAGGTTGACGCATAAGCACTGTTGCCAGATAAAGCCGACGACGCTCTCCCCCACTCAGTTTGTAGATATATTTCTGCTGGGTGGCCGGTTCAAAAAGGAAATGCGTGAGAAACTGTTGGGCCGTAAGAGTAGTCTTATCGTCAATCCTGACTGTTTCAGCAATTTCCCTGACAGCATCGATCACTTTCTTTCGCTCATCAAAATCAGTCATCCCTTCCTGCGAATAGTAGCCCCATCTTACAGTCTCCCCTACATCGAAATGACCGGAATCAGGAGGAAGCTCCCCCAGAAGCATCTTGATGAATGTGGATTTTCCGGCTCCATTGTCGCCTACTATACCAACCTTCTCATATCGCGCAAAATTATAGTTGAAGTCGTTGAGAATTGGCACTACCCGGCGCGATCCGTCAGGCAGATCCTTCTCAAATTTCTTAGCCACATGCACGGCTTCGAATATCTTATTCCCGATGTAACTCCCTTTGACAGACAGTCGCACATCCTTCTCATTAAGATTGACATGGCTACGCTTCTCAAGGTCGTGGAAAGAATCTATGCGATATTTGGCTTTGCTGCCTCGGGCCTGCGGCTGACGACGCATCCATTCCAATTCGGTGCGCAGAAGGTTTTTCACCTTTGCCAACTCGGCACTCAACACTTCATGACGCTCCGTGCGCTTTCTCAGATAATAGTCATAGTTGCCATCATAGAGGAATGCTTCTTCCCTATCTATCTCAAGGATGCGCGTGCAGACATTGTCGAGGAAATAACGGTCGTGAGTCACCATTATAAGGGTAGAGCGCAGACGCGAGAGATAAGACTCCAGCCATTCCACCATAGCGATGTCAAGATGATTGGTAGGCTCATCAAGCACCAACAGATCCGGCTCCTGAAGAAGCACTTTGACTATCGACACCCTCTTCAGCTGGCCGCCCGACATCGTGCCGAGTTTCTGGTCGAAATTAGTGATGCCAAGTTGTGAGAGCATCTGCTTAGCTCTGTCAGGAGCATTATAATCGTCGCTTCCGAAAGGCTCGGGAGTGGCATATTTAAGAGCCGTCTCTTCCTTATCGAAGTCAGGACTCTGCGAGAGATACCCTACTCTTACTCCGGCAGAAAACGTGATTTTGCCTGAATCGTAGTCATCAAGACCGCAGATGATGTTGAGAAAGGTGGTCTTTCCCGCACCATTTCGCGCAACGATTCCAATCTTATCCCCTTCTTCAACCGTTAGGGAAAGATCTGAAAAGAGAATGCGGTCGCCAATTGACTTGGTCAGCTTTTCAATCTGGAGCTTTATCATTCCTCACTGGTGTATCAGAATTCAAAGTCAACGCAAGCCCTTGCTTCCTTGTAAGGACCGAGTATGGCTGCTGCGGCCACATGAGCCGGATGCTTGGCATATACAGCCACATCCTTCATGGAGGGGACAACGGCAGTCAGCACCACATCCCAGTCTTCAGCGGGATTTTCATTGATGCCGACTTCCATGCTCTGCAGACATTCGATAGTGTCGGGAAGGGCGAGAAGAGCTGCCTTGAAATCTTCAGCTATCTTACGGCGCAATTCATCGCTGCCGTGAAGTTTGAACATTACTATATGCTTTACCATTGCTTAGGATTATTTTTTGCAAAGTTAATAAAAAATTCCTAATTTTGCCACTTCAAACTTCAATGACAAACATGAAAAAGCACTTTTTTTATATGGCAATCTTGCTGGCGTCGGTATGGATCTCACAGCCGGCGGCAGCAGAAGACACTCCCGAGCCGGCGGAAGGAGCTGACAAAATCAGTTACGTACCGGAGTTTCACGGCGCAGTGCGTCCTCGTTGGGAATTGGACACTGAAACAGGAGAGAGTCGCTTTGAAGTGAGATGGGCACGCTTTACGGCCGAAGGAAAAGTGGCGCCGAAGATTGGATATTTCCTCCAGGTGGATCTTTGCGATCAGGGCGTATTCAAATTTCATGATGCTTATGTAAAGATGGGTATTGCCAAAGGATTGGAACTCCAGGCTGGACAATTCCGAATGCCATTCGGACGCGAGCCTTTTATGGCTCCTCAAAACTATGTGTTTGCCAACCGCTCCTTTATGGGAAAGCAGATGTGCAACTACCGAAAGGTGGGAGCAAAATTGACCTATACCATTCCGAGCAAGCTCCCTCTCACTATAGAAGCTGCAGTCGGCAACGCCGGCGGAGTGGCAGATCATAATGTCTGGGGGAAGTCGTATATGGGATGCGGAAGAGTGACTCTTCAGGCCGGAGATTTCAATATATGCGGAGGCGTTATGGACATTTTGCCCGACGCAACCAGGATTATGCTCTATGACATTGGCACGACATGGGCACGAGGCAACTGGAGAGGAGGATTGGAATATATGAATGAGCATTATGTAGATTCCCGGCATCAGGATGCACATTCATGGGTGGTATGGGGCGACTATGGACGCTATGCCAAACTTGGAATATTCAACCGCTGGTCGGTGCAGGCTCGCTACGACGGTATGAGCCGACAATGGAATGGCGTGGAAGGGACAGCAGACAATGAAGGGAGACATCGCGCTACTATTGGAGGGACCCTCTCCTACCGCTATAAAAAGGTTTTTGCAGATCTTATTCTCGACTATGAGCAATATTTCTATCAGCACAATTACACCCCTACGGCAGGACAAGGAAACAAACTTGTAGTGGAAATTGCTGTGCGGTTCTAAACGCAAACCCACATCTATAATCCGCAAAACGAAATGTTTCATCCCAAAATAACAAATTGTATTTCCCAATAAAACGAAATGTATCTTTGAGACTGCTTTACAATTCTATAAAAATGCCCTTCGAATGATATTCAAAGGGCATTTTTTTGCAGAAGGGGTCTTACGCCCTCATGGCTTGATTATCATTCATCAATTCCGAAGATAACACGGAGCTTGGCTTCTCCGTCTTCGATGCCGTTGAAGCCGTATATCTCGTTCATCCGCATCTGAATATTTCCATGCGCCTGAATCGTGCAACAGCCAAGCACGCTGCCGTCACTGCCGTTAATCTGATATTCCGCAGACTCCACATAGTCGTTCTGCTCTCCGTTCTGATAAGCACGTCTGATGCACTCGCTTGTCTTTTTCAGTTCCATAATTATTCTGTTTATAATTAATAATTCATGATTTATACCATCACATCCATAAGAAGTGCAATCTGAGTGGCATAGAGTATATGCCCGTTATCCTTGACGAGCTTACCGAAAGCATCCTTGTCAAGTCGCTCATACGCTTCAATCTCCTGCTCCTTGTTCCACTCGGCATCCATGCACTCGTTGACCTTTTTCTGATACTCGGCAAACTCCTTTTCAAGTTCCTGCTTCTCTGTGTCCGGCAGCGTCTCATACTTGCCCCTGCGTTCAGCGAATCCCTCGGGCTCGAAACGCTTCTCCACGTCATTGCGAAAGTCCGTGTATGCGGTGGCGATAGGCTTAAGTGCCTTGACGATGTAGAGCACCTTGAAGATGTCCGCAGTCTCCAGCGCCGAGAGCCTTACGCCCTTTACCTCCTTTTCGTCGCGCTTCTGCTGATTGAGCAGATTGTATGCGTTGACCGCATCGCTTGTCTTGATAGTCACCTTGCCGTTTGGCTTTTTCTCTTTTTTCTCTTTCATTGTTGTAAATTTATGAATTTTATATTATTATTAATCTTGTGTATTGTCAGGCAGCCACGTACACCAAAGTCCATAGTCAACATAGCTACTGTTCGCATAATAGAAATCGGCAGTTATCTCAATTAATGAGGGGTCTGACACCGCGTTCAGCATCTTATTAGCAGATGCGCTATCAACTGAAAAGAACAGATAATCCTCATATCCACCAACATTATCTTTGGATGTCTCTCTTGTCAGAACATTGTCATCTGGTTGAGCTCCGCTTTTTCTCCACGTATAGATAATCAGTTCGTGCTTGCCGTTGGCCCAGTACGAGAAGTTGAAGTCCACACGGGAATACAAATCTTTGAGAGGCGTAGTTCCCCAACCTGACGGACGTGCCTTGAATGTGGCAACAATACCCGGATGATATGTACTCGGTGTAATATAGACTTCTTTACCATCGGGTGTAGGGAATTTATTACCCGTAATATTCGGCTCAGTCCATACAAAGTAGTACTCCTTGACTCCACCTCCCGATGCAGAATCACCGACTTTAAGGTTATAAATGCCGGGGTACTCGTCACACATATGGATGCTGTAGAAATCAGTATCAAGCGCTGACGTAATATTAGGATTGTTGCACACGAAAGGGATTACCCTATAATAGTATGTCGTAGAGGATGCATTAGGTGGAATATCATCCTTCGTTATTGTGACAACAGTTGCTCCATCATTTTTGATAGCTGTACCTGAACTGAACACTATCATTGCGTCGTTCTGCGTGATACCTTCAGCGTTAGTCCCTCTGAAAACAACTGCTCCGAAATACCACCGTTTGCTTGCACTCAACGCCGTGCCGAACATATTTCCAACAGATATGACTCCGGGCTGGTCAATTGGCGATGGAGTGGAAAACTGTATCTGTATAGTGTTGGTGGTAGTGTTCTTTTTCGTTACGCTACATTGTACTACAGGGTCTTTGAATTTTGCACTGTGGTCGTAGCCGATGAAATGGTCAAGTATCTTGAATGACGCTGTTCCCTTGTCTGGTATAGGAATATGCCATGTATTCCTCGCATAAGTGTG
Source organism: uncultured Sangeribacter sp. (assembly GCA_964399005.1). GTDB lineage: Bacteria > Bacteroidota > Bacteroidia > Bacteroidales > Muribaculaceae > Lepagella. The sequence continues at coordinate 1,325 of CAYNPB010000055.1, read as the reverse complement.
CATATTGCTATAAGCATTGGGTTGAAGATTTCTCAATACGAACTCCTGTACCCATATGCCACATGCAGGACACGCCCATGTACCACTCGTAGGTCTTTGGCTGATATTGCCTGCGATTTCCGTATTAGCTGCTGCCGAAAACTTTCCGTCACTGCCACGTAGATTCAGACCCGGATTATTCGATGAATATCTCGGTCTGAATATAGCCGCAGGGTTTATTTTACTGCTTGTGCACAATGTTTTCACATCATGTGACGCTTCTTTAATGACAGCTACCACATCATCTGTGTTAACAGGTGCAGTTATTGTCGTTGTTGTATGTCCCATATCTTACCTCCTTTCCAAAACTTCAATCTTACGTTTAAGTTCTTTATTCTCTCTCTCCAAATCATCCACTCTCTTCTCTAATCTCATTGTCTTCTTAGCCACCGAAATCACGCTCAGAAGCGCCGTCTTCCCATACTGCAAAGTCAGCATCCCTTGTGGGTCTTCGGGTGTCAGAAGCGGATTGATGCCCTGCCAATATTGCGCTATAGACCCGACATCGTGGCTTCTGTCCTTTCTCCAATCGAAGCTCACGGATGGAGCGCCAGCTATCTGATGCAAGGCGATCTCAAAGGCGTTAAGGTTCTTTTTCAATCGGACATCCGAGCTTGTGTTCTGTCCTCTTGCTGACACGTAGCCGTCTGAATATATGCCCGTAGACGCATAGGCGACTCCTGCCACATGAAGCTTGTTGGTGGTCGTTGCAACGCCACCTCCAATAATTACATTGCCATTAAGCAATAGCTTGATGCCGTTCGCACTCCACGAGCCATTCAAGTTGTAAGTGTCGATACGAACCGCCTCGCCATCGGCATATCCGGATATAAGTCCAAACCTCCCATACGTGCCGTTTCCGTAAATATAACCGCGCACCATCATAGTGCCATTCACGTCAAAAGCCTCAGTAGGGCTGTCGGTCTTTACACCGATTTTGCCGTTGTTGCTGACAAAGATACCGATGCCGTTGTTCGTCTTCAGAGAGATTCGGGTCTTGCTATAGATTGTAAGGCAATCGTCAGCGTCCTCATACAGATACACATACTCCCCGTCGCCCATGTTCAGCTTGCATCCGTAGTTGCCTGAGTTCTTCAGACGGAGGTTGCCCCTTATGTAGGCGTTGCCGTTCACGTCGAGAGCCTCGGCAGGAGATGAGGTGTTTAAACCCATCTTGCCGTCATAGGAGAAAAAGGCGATGTTCCTTGTATACGAATAGGCATTATGTGTGCGACCGATACGGCGGTGGCGGTAACGGACGACGGAAGCGGCGGATTTGAGACCGA
>CAYNPB010000054.1:0-14600 GCA_964399005.1 uncultured Sangeribacter sp. | reverse complement strand
ACCACCTCACGAAGACCATCCACATCCGAAGCTATGAACGGCTTTCCAACCGACAGCCCCTCCACAGAAGAGAGCGACAGCCCCTCGAAATGAGAAGACATCACCACATAATCGGCAGCATGAAGCAGTTCCGGAACATCAGACCGAATTCCGAGCAGATGAACCCGATCTTTCAGACCTGAATTTGTTATCAGCTCTTCAATTTCCGCACGTTTGTCTCCGTCCCCTACTAAGAAAAGATGGAATTTCTCCGGCAATCTTAACAGGGCCTTGATCAATGTCTTCTGATCCTTTTCCCACCGGAAGGCTGCAACCATTACAATCTTCCTTCTTCCCGGAGCGATCCTTTCTAATTCTTCCGAAGCCTTTGCCTCAGCTATCCTCGAAATATCTACCCCGTTATTTATCGTGCATATTTCAGCTTTTGAATTTCCGATGAAATCAATAAGATTTTCTTCAGCCTTCTTGGATATACAGATCACGTTGCTGTATCTGTTGTACATCCATCTGTCAAACAATTGGAAAATCTTGTATTTACGACGTCGATTGGAGGTATTATGTTCTGTAGTAATAAATTTGGTCTTATTGCCCTGCTTTCCAATTGCCGCAAAAAACTGAGGAGAAGTATTGTGTGTATGTACAATATCATATTGCCTCAGAAAAGGCAGAAGTTTAATTAGGCGTAGAGGGGAATATACTGAACCTCCGACCCCGAGATTATATACCTTTATACCCCGCTCTTTTGCCAACTTCATAAATGGAGTATCCACTCCGTCAAAAACCAAAAGATCAGTGTCAATTCCACGATCCTTTAACCGAGGAACAAGATCCACCATCAGCTTCTCCGCTCCCCCGGTCCTCAGCGACGTTATAACCTCAAGAACCTTCATGTATTTTAAACTAAATCAAGATAAAATGAAAGAAGGTATTTTTTTATATTCCTCGGAGTGAACATATTTTTTAGCCGCCCGAAGTCCCCCAATATAACTTTTAAAGATTTTCGGGTTTAATTTTAGTACACTGAGAGCAAAATAAATAGATCCGATCCAGGTACTTTTTCCAATATAACCAATATAAGCCTTGACTTTTTTTTTCTTTCTTTTTAGGGGTTCATAATGCATGCGATACCAGCGTATTCCATTGGACATTCCTCGTACATAGAATTTCCGAGGGTCAAGTTGAAATTCAGAACTTGCTGACTTCCCATCTAAATTTAATACACCCGAATCAAACGAAACGTACAGTTTCCCGCCATTTATATGAAGCTTGTAGAATAGAAGCTCATCTTCTCCGTAAGGAAACCCAAGACGATCAAGCCATTTTTCATCTTCCAGATACAAAGATAAGAACTTTTCTTTCCTCCATAATGAAGCCGGACCCGCAGCAGATTGTGATCTATAAATGCGGTTTTGAGGGTCATTTATATAAGAAAAAGAACCGTTAGAATGAAGTTTGAAAGCCCAATTCTTATCACTATGAGGAAAGACTAATCCGCCAATTGCCGCCTTCAATTTCGAAAGAAAACTCATTTTGTGATTCTGAAAAGAATCAACGGCCACACAATCTGCACTTAACTCATGTAATTCATTTAAAAGAATTTCGGCGGAATTAGGTGCCAGTTCAACATCATCATCGAGTAACATGATATATTGACTTGTTATCTCTCGATATTGCAATGCTCTTTGAGCAACCATTCCTTTTTCTACCTCCACATATTCTTCTATTCCAATCTGAAAATCAGGTCTTGAATACCCTTTGGCAATATAGATAATAATCTTTTCAGGCGGTAGTGTTTGGCTGTGAAGAGAAATCAATTCTCTTTTCAACGCATTTCCTGATTTACCAAGAGTCCGAATAGCAACGGAATAACTCATTTTTTTGCTTTATATTTAATGTACTGAGCCTCCAACCAACCGAGAGGCCGGGTGGCTAAAACTAACATTTTCCTCGGGGCGGTTTTAAGCCAATCCTTCTCCTTCCCCAAAATAGTACTACTGTTATAATGTATCGCAACCCTTATCAGATTCTTAATTGTATTGTGACGAAGGGTCATTTCTAATCTCCTCAATTTAGCAAAGGAGTGAGGGCTATCTAAAAATTGATTGAAGATCCTCGCTGACATTCCGTCATCTTCCTGATACTCTACGAAGCATAGGTTTTTGTTTAAAATAAGAGAGGGATATAAATTATCAGCCTGCAGTAACATGTAAATTGGATTAAAATTTCGTTCGCCCTTGAATCCAACCATTGGTGCAAATTTCTTCATGAGGTCAGTTCTCATCACCTGCTTCGTGTCTCCGGAATGAATTCCTTTCAAATAGAAATCAATAATATGGCACTCTTTTAGATTACTCGGGAAATAACCTCCTATTGGGTTACCATCCAATAAGAAATCTAAGCCCGTTATACCTGCGTATTGTGATCCACCATATGTTTTCCAGTGAGTAACAATAAGCTCCACAGCATCATCAGGCATAAAGTCATCCGAATCTATGCAGACACAAAGCTCCGTCTGAATAGTTTCGTATGCAAGATTATATCCAGTATACAAACCTCCGTTTTCTTTCTTGATATACTGAATCGGGATTTTATTCTCTTTGATCCATCCTTTAACAAGTTCCTCAGTATTATCTGTGGAACCATCATCTATTACAAGCCATTCGAAATCATTCGATGTCTGACGCAACAGGCTTTCATAAGTCCTGCTTAACGTATGCGCTCGGTTATACGCCGGAGTAAAAACTGTAAGTGTTTTCATTTTATAAAACCATACTTTGATTTCTCAACTTCTCGAAACATTGTACGCAATGTCTCAATATCAGGTCTACTCCTTACTGAGTACTCCTCCCCATAAATAGGACATTCATCCATTCTATTTTTTTGTTTTGATAGAAATTCATCAAGAGTACAAATTATTCGTGCAGGATTTCCCGCCACAACCATCTTAGGTGGGACATCGTGAACTACTGTACTATTTGCTCCTACTATTGAATCATGTCCAATAGTCACACCCGGAAGCACGAGTGTATCAGCGCCAACAAATACATTATCCCCAATTCTTATATTACCTATACGTGCATAGCCTAAATGCACAATAGTGGAAGCATCGTGTGCTAACAAATGAACTCTTGGCGCCAATGTTACATTATCTCCGATAAGTATATGGTGACAATGAGCTGGGTCAATAATGACACCAACCATTCTGTGAAAGTTTTTACCTATCCTAAGACCATGCTTTACCAAATACTCTGTCGTGTGGTCTCCTCTGAGTCTATAGATTAGCGATCTTATTAATTTTTTGATCATATATTATTTACCAATTAAAAACATAAATAGAGTAAAGCCTACATTTGCCAATAACACTTTAGCTGTAAGACTCGATTGATTAGATCCCAATTTTAATTTAAGTAATGGATAAGCTAAACACAAACCATATATAAACCAAGATAGATAAGCTATTCTGTTTGAATAAGATGCTCTTATTACCATTATCCAGAAGGAATTTGATATCACATAGGTGTTGAAAAGCAAAAAATAGGCCCGATCCTGAATAGAATATTTTTTTATAATATCCCAGCCAAAATATAGAGGCACAAAGCTATAAAGCAAAAAGTCCCATCTGAACCCAGTATGAGAAAATACTTTCATTGTATCCTCATTATTACCTAATGTAATGTAATTTAATCTGTCATCAAATCCTAAACTGACGAAGAAAGCATCGATAGTATTACCAAGGAGGAGACTCAATATAATAGAAAAGAACCAAAATACTATTGCATATTGAGGAGACTTTATTAAATAATAAGATGCATACAGACCTATAATTGGTAGCAACATTGAATGGTGCACATTATATGCTAAAAAACACACAAAAGCGCAAATCATTTGATTTAAGAAGCCCTTTCTCATAAATGATATTGCCAATACCATAATGCCAACAGCTAAACCTGTTCTCACACCATTAGTGAGATATGCATAATAACAGAATGTGCCCACATAGAATAGCATTGCATAGTAAGCGTTTTCTTTAAACAACCTAACTATTCCTATATAGGCAGAAAATACAGAAAGAGAGCAAACAATAAGAAAAAATACAGAAGATTCAAAATAACATTTTGTACAAAAAATCATTAAATTGTACCAAGCCCATTCTATTTCACTAAAATCGTAATCCGCTCCAGAGGCTAATGCACCTTCATACATTCGATTGTACACTAACATGTCACCAAAATGTATATCAACTGGCCTTGCCCCTATAAAAAGGACTATCATAGAGGCTAAAATGAAGGCTTCGATCTTTTGCTTTGGATCACCTTCTATAAGAATATATGAATCCTCTTGACTTATTTTAGAAGAGGCTAATAAGCTTAAAATTACTATTAAAGTTAAAAATATCGGCTGATATAATTCTACATTTAACCAATTTATCATATTCGCAATGATTCAGTTAAATTATTTTTTGAGAATTCTTCTGATTATTCTCCCTATCATGATTCTCAACCTTGAATGAGGCATCCATGTACGAGAAAACCAATGAATTGAATAGCTGTTTTCAGTCAAATTGAGTTTTCCCGTCGCATCATCTAACGGATTGAAATAATCCGCAGGATAAACCGTAACACCTTCCACCTCCTGAATGCCGGATTCGTCACTCAGACCCGCTTTTACTAGTTCACGAGTAGTTATATTGACAATGGCATCGATTTCGTTATATTTTCCGTCAAGTAGTATGAAACGAAGATCACGGTAATAATTAAGTACTGTTTGAAAGAATTTCATTCCGGGGTATGCAGCGAAACCGAGTCCGGGATTTACAGCGCCATATCGGCGTTCTTTTCCGGGATTGATTTCAAAGCCCATATATGGTCCTTTCCTGAGAATATCCTCCATAGGCCGAATCACTTCAACATCAGTATCGAAGTAGATTCCTCCTTGATCATACAATATCGCATAACGGGCATAATCGCTAACAAAAGCATATTTCTTCGCCTCGCATGCTTCGCGAGTGTACGGAATGGAATTCACGTCAAAGTTATCCTCGTTCCATTCTATTATCTCGTAATCCGGAAAAAACTTGCGCCATGACGCTATACATTTCTTTGCCGATTCCGGCAACGGATTGCGACCAAACCAACAATAATGTATCTTCTTTGGAAGCATCACACATTTACATTATCATTACCAACTGACATTATGCTCTTTTATTCATGTGGTACCCAATTATCCACTCAGATTTAGGCAAATACGAAAGTAGATAGCAAAAACCAAAAGACATGGCGAGAGTCAATAGAATCGTAACAATACATTGAAGGGGATAATTGTTTATAGTCAGAATGATATCCCACTTCCATAATATATCTCGCATAAAGAAGATATGAACAAGGTACACCCCAAATGACAGGTTAGACAAATTAACAAGAAACCCACCGCTAAGCTTATTAATCCAGTACGTTTCACTAATCCATTTCACACTTTTCCAAATTGCGCCACACAAGGAAACGACGAAAATTGACAGATACCAGAAAAGACGGTAAAAATCAAATTTGATTCCGTAATATTTTAATACGCCGATTAATACAACCCCCGACAAAGCAATCGCCCAGAGCATAAAGCACGAAAGTGACTGCGGGTAATGTTTCATAAAATAACCTAAAAGGAAGTATCCCGCATATCCTGTAAAATAATATAGGATGCCTGTATCAGACCTATTTATTGACAACCAAAATTCAAAAATTGGATAACACAGACTTATTCCCTGTAACAAAAGGACTAACTGAATCTCATTCTTTTTCGCTTTCTCCAACCATGCACTTAAGATAGGAGCTAACAAATAAAGACCAGCTAATGTATACATGAACCACAATACCCCATTCCCTTGAGCTGAAAATGGGATAGAAGCCATCGCACGAACAATATTGAGCTCAGATTCACTATTATATGAATTGAGTAATATATAAAAGAGACTCCAAATGACTGTCGGAATAACAATCTTACCAAATCTCTTTTTTAGGAACACTATATAGTCCGTCTTGACAGGAATCAGCAACGCACCGCTGACCATAAAGAACAATCCAATACACGGAGCTGTAAAATAGCCTAACGCAACAAGAAACGGACCTGAAGCTGTCTCACTTGGGATAGGCGAGTGCATCAGAACAACCAGAAAACAAGCAATAATCCTAATTATGTCCAGAAACGTATCTCGCGATTTCATTTCGATAACTCATAAATCTTTTCAACTTAATAGATTTTAGCATGTTTTTCTCTGTGCAAAATTATCAAAACCTTATTGGGATCATCTTATCTTTTCCATTATTTGGGCTTGATCTAATCTAACAATTGTGCAATCAGGTATATTTCTATCTATAACACAACCAGCTCCGATAACACAATTATTTCCTATCTTTGCCCCTTTCAAAATAACCACATCTGATGCTATCCAGCAATTGTCTCCGATCTCAATACTTCCGGTATTTAATTTTGAAGAAACACCTTCTTCTCTTGAAAAACGATGATTATTATCAAAAATCTTCACTCCAGGTCCAAACATACAATTATTTCCAATATGTACATTTCCATGACAACTTATCATGCAATATAGGTTCATATAGGTACGATCGCCTATTTCAATATTACCGTTGCCATGAACTTGTACATCACAGAATCTTGAGATTTCGAGATTTCTCCCAAGTAAAATTTTTCCGCTATCAAAGATTTTCATACTAGTTAATGGTGAAATTCTTTGCACTAACGAAGCCCGAAAATTATTCGGGTGGCACACTTTTAAGAGTATAATACGTAAAATATTATATATTAACAATATATACAATTTCATAAATCATACCCGATTTCATTAATTTCTAGTTTTTTGATTAATTCTTCCCATTCATATGTTGTACGATATCTATATAATTTATCTCCAACATAACAATGGGAACTTTTTATTCTTGTACGATGCTTTTCTATATAAGTTTCAAAAGAACAAAGAACTCTTGATGGGTTACCCACTACTACCGAATTATCCGGAATGTCCTTTGCGACAACACTACCTGCACCTATAATGCAGTTATTGCCTATTGTAGTTCCTGGCAAAACTATAGCTCCATTTCCAATAAAGACATTGTCACCAATTTTCACTAAACCAATTTTACTATAGCCTAAGAATTTCTTGGTACTGGCATCATGTGCCAGGATTCTAGCTCCAGTTATGGTTACATTATTTCCAATGGAGATTAATCTACCATGACCGAAATCTATAAAACTGTTTATTATATCTACGTTATCCCCTATTTGAACACCCCGATTCCGAAGTTGTTCTATTATTGGAACAGGGAAGTATTTTCCTTTAGATATAAAGCGAATTACTTTTTTTATGGTTTTTTTTACAGCGAACATAAATATTTTTTTAAATTACTAAGTTTTAACAACACGTCTACTAACAACTTATGAATAAGCTCATTTTTCAATGATCTTAATACTATTCTATCGAAGGTTGATAGACGTCGCTCGTTTTGTTGACAATATTCTAAAAATCCATTTTGTGAATTTAGATATTCTGTTCTCAGTACATGACGATATTTAGGCTCTATTATTCTATATATAAAAAGAAATGCATTCAGTTTCTTACTATATAAGTTGTAAAGGTATTTTGCTGAGTAATTTCCGTCTGTTAAGAATCTTTCTACAATATTCAAATTATCAATCCAATCTAACAGACTTTTGCCTTTTTTTCGGCTTGTAGCATCTTTTCTTTGTCTATAATACGAATAGCACTTATTTAATATCGCAATATTTTCGATATTGAGGACTTCTTTCCAGTGAGCCGGAATATCTTGTTTAGTTTTACCTAATGGATACTCTATCCCTAATCTTTTTAATATTGACAACTTGATTAATCGAATCCATGTGAACGACATAAGATTCAAAAGGGCGTCCTTATCTTTACAGTCCAAAATGAGTCTTCCATCCTTCGCTTCTTCTTCAGGATCTATAAGCGAGACATCAGTAAATTCGGTATAGTCCCAGATTACCATATCCGCATTATTTTTTAGTGCTTTACAAATAGCATCTTTAATAAGATTCCTATTAATCAGGTCATCCCCGTCAGCCATTAACAACCAATCGCCTTTAGCTTCTTTAATCGATAAATTTCGACAATAAGACAACCCCATATTCCTTGAATTCTTAATTATCCTAATGCGGTTATCTTTTCTCTTGAAGTCTTCTAAAAGTCTAAACGTATTATCTGTCGAACAGTCATCTATACATAATATCTCAAAGTTGCTGTAACTTTGGTTTAGTACTGAGGTTAACGTATCCTCAATATATTTATCTACATTCCAACACGCGATGGAAATAGTAATTAGAGGCTTCATCCAATAAATAAAATCGTAAGTGATATCGAGTTTGTAATTAAACCGTATTTGCTCAAAGCACTTTTATTCGCCTTCTATTTAATTCAAGTAATATAGTCAACATTCTGTATGAAAAAGCGTATAAGCCACAATATATACTTGGCCATAAAAGTTTCCCAATTTTAGTCAGAGACTTAAAATCTATCCTTCTAACTGCATTATTTTGCTTTGCAAATTTAAAAGCTTTAATAGCTAGTTTGGCATTCTCTTTTCGATTTTGGAGCGCCAACTTCACAGAATACTCTATAACTTCATTAAGAATGTTGACATTGAACTTCCTTTCATCAATTGACAATTTATATTTTTCAATAATTTCCTTCTTTTTCTTCAAAGATTCTCTCCATAATTCAATTTGATTATTGTAAGGCTTGCTCATTGCACTATTCTCTCTCCTAAGATAATTGTAGACGGACTCAACAAGTATAGTCACAGAATTTGCAATTTCGAAAAAAGCGATATTAAATAGCCAGTCTTCAGCTCTCTGTCTCTTTGTGAAATAGATATTATTGCCAATGATTACACTTCGCTTATAAAGCTTATTGCAACAACCTCCAAAAAAGTTATTTGGGAAAATAGCATATTGAAGGAATTTATTTTGAACATCCTTATCTAAGTATAACACACTGTGTTCAAAAGGATAAGAATGATACATGTGTGCACCAGTACTTGAAATCTCTGTAATATTTCCCACTGAGACGTCCGTATTATTGACTAAGCAACTCTCTAACCTTACTCTTAAGGAATCAACCGGAAGAGTATCATCAGCATCCACGAAAGTTACCCAATCCCCAACACATAATTTCAAAGCAACATTTCGTGATTCAGACACTCCTGAGTTTTCCTTGTGTATGACTCTGAATCTCGAGTCATTTGACGCAAACTGATCACATATATACCCGGATTGATCTATCGAACCATCATCAACAATAATCACCTCAAAATCCTGAAATGATTGATTTTGAATACTAGTCAAACAGTCTTCAATCCATTTGTCAGCATTATATACTGGTACTATGACACTGATTTTGGGGTTCATAAAATTTAAATACTTTCTGATGAGATCTCTTAATGAATAGATTAATTTGTAATCTTTAATAAAACTTGACTTAAGTATTTAGGATCCCTATTCGGAGAAACAGAATTACCACTGCTAACTTCATTAACAAATTTTGTTGGTATCGCAACTTTTTCTGTTACGCCCATTTTCATCCATTCATATTCTATGTCAACGTGACCCAAATCTATTGTTTGAATACCTTGAACGCCTAAATCATATGCCAAAACAGTTGCAGTCATTCCTAAACTTGCAATAACCAATTCATCTGCTTCGACATTAGTCTTAACAGCGGACAGTATTGCTTCATATTTTGAAAAAGCATTTAGAGAAGGGCATAATATTCTTCGTATCCTTGTTGCATTTTCAAACAGATCATTTCCTACACCCAGACATGTTGTTTCTCCTTCTACCATTAACACCTTTCTTCCTTCCCAGATTTTTTTCAGGAGGTAAACATAATCAGAGATATTCTCCTTATGCTTTTTTATCATATAAAAGCGAGAGAAATAAGAGTCTCCGTAACAATAAGTATGGGATAAAAAGGGGGTGATTTTATCTTTAACCCCCAATAGTATTCCTAATAAAAAATTTCTACTTTTAATTCTTAGATCACTTCTATCATTCATCCCCTTAGGAATGCATATTAGAACGTTTTCATTATTTGTCAGAATTACTTCTTTCAATCTTTTAGCCAAAATAGGATCTTTCTTCTGAAATCCATTCGAAGCGCCTATCATAACCGCAAATTCGCCATCCCCGAATCTACTTGCAGAACACTTATTCTTTATGATATAATCTACCGTTTCAGCAGAAGACATTATACGAAGACGTTTTAAGAATTTCCAATATGTTCGGTAAGAACGTAGTTTTAATCCCAATCTTACTTCGATTAACAATTGGTATAGAAAATCCTGCATAGCATGCATAGGCATTAAATACTAACTTTTAATTAAGTTCAACAATTTTGAAAATGATCTCTGATTAATATCTTGTTTTAACATGGAATTATATTTTCCGGATTTCAATCCAGTTTCATCCGCTAATATTGCAGAGATTATATTTGCTAAATCCCTAGGATTCAAAGAGGTGTATATTATGTTTTTTATGTTACTTTTTGCTTCTATAAGAGCAGGTATAGCGGACGCTATAATCGGCTTATTCAATAAAGCAGCTTCTCTTATAGTAATTGAATAAGATTCTACTAGAGAAGGTTGCACATATAAATCCGCTTTAGCCACTAAGGGATAAGGGTTAGCTTTTCGACCGACCAATATACAATGATTTTCTAACCCATTTTTGTTAATGAAATCATTACATTCAGAGTGCGAAGGACCACTGCCAATAAATATCCAGGTGAAACTAATGCACAATTCATGAAGAATCTTCGCAGCTGATAATGCGTTCATAATGCCTTTTTCCTCAGAAAGACGTGCAACTGTAACTATCGTTGGCACATTTCCTGATAAGAATTCCTCTTTTATTTCTACCTTAGACTTAGATATTATGGTGTTAGAATCAATTATTGGAGCCCATACCTCTATTTTACTTTGAAGACTCGGAAATACCTTTGATAGCATAGCTGAATTTGCTTGACTCATCGTTAGAATTGAGTCAAATTGATTGAAGTAGATGCTATCTATAAAACGAGAGATAAAATTTTTAGAGTATGACCCATGGTGATAGAAAAATAATTTCTTTTTAGCTTTAACCTTGTCTATTATAAAATAAGGAACATGTCCCACTTGACAATATGCAATTGCAACATCATAATTTTTACCAATTTTTTTTAAAGACTTTGTTCCACAATTAAAAATGTCTAATATTCGAAAAGACAAATATCTGCAAAGATCTTGTACTGAAGAACATTCACGTATTCCCTTTGGTGAACAACTATCTGGTAAGATATTAATTCTTTTTGGAATTTGAGAGTATAGTGGTCCAGGCTTTCTCCATAAATAAAGATCAATTTCAAAATCACTTTCAGAAGATAAGAATTTCAAAAAGTCAATCATACTTTTTTCGATTCCACCTAAATCAGTACCTATAGACATTACTAATATTTTCATCTTAAATTCCTGCTAACTTATAAAATTTCTCAATATCAGAAACATTTGTGAAATCCAAGGTACTTAAATTATTCATAACAGCATTTTTAGAGGACTCATCTTTTATGATTGAAGATATTTCTCTAGCACAATCTTCATTATTTAAAGGAACAATAAATCCATCTATCTTATCTCTCACCTGGCTTGATGCAGTGGGATATTGAGTTACAATTACCGGTTTCCCTAATATTTGAGCCTCTCTTACAGTAACACATTTACCTTCGAAACGTGATGGCTGAACATAAAAATCACAAGCTTTTATATACGGGTATGGATTATCTTTTTTTCCTAATATGATAACCTCATTTTCCATTCCCTCTTCTTTGATTTTTGCCTTTATAATACTATCATTCCCGTATCCGATAATGTACCACTTGAGATTTGTTATTCCTGATTCTAAAACTTTTTTGGCAATATTAGGAATATTCTCAAAATTCTTTTGCGGAGTAAACCTTCCAATTGACAACAGATTTATTCCGTTATTTAATTTTGGCATTTCTTCGTCAACATCAAATTGAACCGAACGTTTGAGTACAAAATCAGGAGATAAAATATTTTCAATGAGATCAATTTTATCCGATAGATTAGGATATACCTGACAAAATGTTTTGGTTACATCTTCGGATATAGAAATAATACGATCAAATTTACTCCATACTTTTAAATCACATTTTCTATCGGAATCTGCTTTAGTATAATCAGTGTGAATCCAAGATAATTTCTTTTTGGCTCTTACTTTATCAAGAATAACATTTTGCATTCCACAAAAATTAATTGCCAAGTCATAGATAACTCCAGAATTAATATTGGGTAATAAAGGAGTTACATAATTTGCCATATACTGATATAACCCCACATCTTCCGGTAATTCCGAATGATGTTTTTTTCTGAATCTCTTATATCTATATTTTGCTAAAAGTCGTCCTATAACAACATCCCAATAACCCATTCTGAGAACTTGAGAAATTGGTTTCTCAGTCGTAGAATATTTTTTTATTTCAGATAAAAGATTCACACCTTTTGGGATTAACTCCATTAGCGGACCCTGATGAGAATAGATAAATAAATCAACATCGACCCTGTTGTAATCAATAGTTTGTAGTAATCCTAACAAGGAAGTTTCGGCACCCCCAAGTTCCATATAATGTATTGCAATAAAAATTTTTGGCTTGGTATTCATTGTTGCCTGAAAATATATAACAATTTAATATATACTATTATATCTCTTCGTTACCTTATCATCCATTCTACCGGCAAGTCTTTGATACTGAATTATCTGATTGATTTATTTAAGATCCGAAGATATTTCCTCAAAAATTGTTTAAATACAGCTCGATCTTCACACCCCATAACTACTATATAGTTAAGCAAAATCATTATGATACCGCACCAAACGACCAAACAACCCAAATAAACCAATTGTCCTAAGAAAGAAGAGTAAGTTGTATCGCTAAACACTTTTTCAAAACCAACAAGAGACAACCATGTAAGAAAAAAGCCCATTAGCACCGTTGATAAACTTTTTATTATACTTTCGATATAAAATTGTATAGGGAACTCACTAATTAATTTTTTCAATATTCCAAATCCTATAACAACAAGGACAAGCATTGTCATAAGATCAACAAGGTAGATCACGGCAACATTCAATAATAAATTTTTGAGTATTATATAAGAAATGACAGGACATAAGAGAAAAAAAGTCCCATTTATAAATGATATATACTTAATTTGTCCTACAGCATGAGATGCCATATTGCTTGTATCAACTATAATTTTAAATAACGCAGTAATAATTATTATCCTAAGAAATTCCACAGAATACATCGGTAATTGACCTAACCATAATTTTAAAAATTTAGATGTTTCCAGAAAGACAGGAATAGATACGATAGAAAAGGCCAATATAGTAAATTCATTTGACCTCTTCATGATATTGTACATTTGTGTAGTATCACCACTTGCATAATTTTTAATGATTTGAGGCCGAAAGGCTTGTGATACCGATGCAGTTAGACCTTGTACTGCGGACACTACAGTATACGCTATGCTCGAACCAGCATTAGCGACAACACCAAAGAAAAGGTTTAAGACGATAGGTTGACCTTGATTCTTCACAGCTACGCTCATATTCCCATAAAGATCAAAACCTGAAAATTTCAGCATTGGTTTTGCTATCGACTTATCAAAATGAAAAGCAACTCTTGATTCTGGGAAATGCTTAATACAATACCCTCTATAAAATATGGCATTTATAAGAGTTACAATAAAGATGAGAATTGAATATATAATAAGCCTATCTCCCTTAAATAACAACAATAAATACACCACACCTAATTTCAGAACGACATTAATTATTTCGAAATAGGCATATATGCTCATTTTCTCATGAGCTATAATATCTGCAGAGTAGGGAACTTGAGTAAACCCTATAATCACGGAGAGAATCGTAAATTGATAAAGAACATTAGCGGCATACATCCTATTATGAGGGATAACCATATGATTATTTAGAAACCATAAGCCTAAACTTTCCGCTAAGACAATTACAAAAACCGCCAATGCCAAGTGAATAGCAAGGGCGGTTGAGAAAATTTTTTTTAATTTATCTGTATTTGCGTTTCCTAATTCGAATGTGATAAATCTAGATGTAGCCCCAGCCATCGAAGTGTTCAAAAATGAGGCCATTCCTACCAGACCTCCAACTACTCCATATATGCCATAATTGTCTATTCCAAGCGCTTGAAGAACTATGCGTGATGTAAATAAACCCACAATGGTTACTAAAACCATTCTTAGAGTAAGAGCGATAGCATTTTTCGCTACTCTTTTATTTACATTATCTTTTTCGTCCATGAGCACCTGAAATTCCAGTGTTCTATAGGGTTCCCCTTGATAACTACGTAGTTATTTTGTTTTCCTCGTACAACAATTTTTTAATTGTGTATCTAATTATTATTGAGATTATTTGATGAGGTTGAGGTCGACGGGGAGGCCGGCGGCCCGCATCTCGCGGGCGACGGT
>CAYNPB010000053.1:10766-15246 GCA_964399005.1 uncultured Sangeribacter sp. | reverse complement strand
TAACCATAAAGTATTGGTGAATGGAGATAAGATGAAAGGATAACAGTAAGATCAATTATGACATTTGGGGAGGATTTATAAGCTTATCAATCAAGGATATGCTCTAAGGATAATCCCACACAGGTGAAAAATCATTTAATTCAATCAAATAATAACAGTATGAGAAAATTGTTTCTAATTTTGGTAACGCTGATGATGTGCAGCTGGAGCGTCTACGCCCAGAATGTGACATATCACGGTACCGTAATTGATGCGGAAACCAGTGAACCGCTTATCGGAGCTTCAGTTATGCCGATCGGAGGAGGACAGGGCACAGCCACTGACCTCGATGGCAATTTCACAATCACAGTTCCTCAGTATGTCAACACTGCTGAGTTCTCCTATGTAGGATACAAGCCTGTCACTGCACAGCTCGTAGATAAGATGGTTGTAAAATTGACTACTACTGCAAAGGCTCTCGACGACGTTGTGGTAGTTGCCTTCGGCACAACAACCAAGGAGGCATTCACCGGTTCAGCTTCCGTAGTGAACGCTTCAGATCTTCAGACCAAGACTACAGCCAACGTGGCAGACGCGCTCGTAGGTAGCGTCCCCGGTCTTCAGCTCCGTTCTACTTCCGGCGCTCCGGGTTCTGGCAACGGTAGCATCTCTATCCGCGGTATCTCTTCAATCTACTCAGAAACTGACCCGCTCATCATCGTGGACGGCGCCCCTTATCCTGAAAGCCTCAGCAACATCTCTCAGGATGACATCGCCTCCATCTCAGTGCTCAAGGATGCTGCCTCTGCAGCTCTCTACGGTGCACGTGGTGCTTCCGGTGTGATCATCATCACAACTAAGAAAGGCTCCAACAAGGAGGCTGAGATCAAGGTCAACGCCAAGTGGGGTGCCAACACTCGCGCTGTGCAGGACTACGACGTGATCACTGATCCGGGTGAATACTACGAGGCATTCTATGCTCAGCTCTACAACTACAACTTCCTCCAGCAGGGTATGACTCCTGCTGCAGCAAATGCAAAGTCAAACGACATGCTCATGTCGTTGCTGAAATACAACGCATACACTCTTCCTGAAGGTGAGAGCCTCATCGGCATGAACGGCAAGCTTAACCCGAATGCCACTCTCGGCCGCTACTATCAGCTCAACGGCGAGAACCGCTACCTCATCCCTGATAACTTCAACGACATCGCATATCAGACAGGCTTCCGTCAGGAATATAACTTCAGCGCCAACGGCGGCAACGAGAAGTCTAACTTCTATGCAAGCTTGAGCTACCTTGGTGAAGAAGGTATCCTGAAGCCCTCTAACTACGACCGTATCACTGCTCAGATCCGTTCTGAGTATCAGGTGAAGAAATGGCTCAAACTTGGTGCACGTGTTTCTTACACTCACTCCAACACCAAGGGTAACTCTGACCTCAGCAACTCAAGCCTCGGCGCAGGCAACGTACTTTACTTCACATCCATGGCTGCTCCTATCTTCCCGATGTATGTCCGCACTTTCGACGTAGTCGACGGCAAGAACGGAACTCCCTACATCGTGACTGATGCCAACGGCAATCCGGCCTACGACTTCGGTGTCAGCACCTATGTCAACGGTTCCCGTCCGTTCTCATCTCCGGGTAACGCAATCGGTGCGCAGGCACTTGACAAGGCAGAGACCAGCCGCAACGCCCTCAACGCCACTTTCAATGCCACTTTCGACTTCACCGACTACCTCAGACTCGATGTCATGAGCAACGTGAACTGGGGTCTCAGCCAGTATACTTACTACGGCAGTGTCTACAACACATTGAACACAAGCGTAAACGGCAAGCTCGCAAAGAGCGACACCAACGCTGTAAGAACCAACAACTCACAGACTCTTACATTCTACAAGTATTTCGGTGACCACTACCTCAACGTACTTGCCGGCCACGAATACTATCGTCTTGACTACAAGTTCCTCCAGGGATATGCAGAAGGTGGCTTCTCACCCGATATCCTCGAGCTCTTCGCATTCTCAAACCACAACTTCACCACCAACACCTCTTATCAGACCCGCTACAACGTGGAAGGTTGGTTCGGAAGCGCACAGTATAATTTCCGTGAAAAATACTATGCATCGGCATCCTACCGCCGCGACGCTTCCTCACGCTTTGCAAAGGCTCACCGTTGGGGTGACTTCTGGAGTGTGGGCGCTGCATGGATGATCTCTAAGGAGAGCTTCATGGATGCTTCCAAGAACTGGCTCGACTACTTGAAGATCAAGTTCAGTATCGGCCAGCAGGGTAACGATAACCTCGGTGGTAACTACTACTGGATTGACAACTACAACCTCGTGCCGAGCACATCCACTACAATGTCACCGACATTCCGTGCACTTGGTAACCCGGACATCACTTGGGAGACAACCACCAACCTCAATGCAGGTATCGAATTCGGTCTCTTCAAGAACCGCCTCTTCGGTACTGTCGACTTCTACAACAAGAACACCAGCAACCTTCTCTTCTGGCTCTCGATTCCGGAATCAATGGGTACACGCGGCTACTACGGCAACATGGGTACAATCCGCAACACAGGTGTTGAGGTCGCTCTCACAGGAATCCCTGTACAGACAAAGGACTTCGAGTGGACAATCTCTGCCAACATCTCTACCAACAAGACCAAGATCGTGTCTCTGCCGAAGCAGAAGACCGAGAACTACGGTGGTTTCTATGAGTCTTCACACTGGTTTGCTGAAGGAGGGGAACTCTACAACTACATGACATATGCTTTTGCTGGTGTCAATGAAAAGGGTGAAGCTCTCTATTACTACGATCCTAACTTGCTACAGGAAAGCGGAGCTATGAATACATCCGAACCCGGCAAGATCAAATCAATGGATTACGTAACTACTCAGACTACCCAGGCATCACGCTACGCTGTCGGATCTATCCTTCCGAAGGCATTCGGTGGCTTCAGCACTACAGCTCGCCTCAAATGGTTTGACTTCACACTCAACTTCGACTATCAGCTTGGCGGCAAGGTATTTGATGCACGCTACCAGAGCCTGATGTCTCCGGATAGCGACCTCGCCTCAACCGCAGCAACTGCAATCCACAAGGATTACATCAAGGAATGGAGCCCGAACAATACTGCATCTGACCTCCCACGCTGGCAGATTGGCGATGAAATGGGCTATGTAGGCTCTGACCGCTTCCTGACAAATGCAAGCTACCTCAACTTCCAGTCGTTTGTAGTAGGCTTTACAGTGCCTAAATTCTGCAAGGAAATCGACAAACTACGTTTCTACTGCGCAGGTGAAAATCTTTGCTTCTGGTCAGCACGCAAGGGTCTTGACCCGAGATATTCATTCGACGGCAACACATCTCTTGGTTCATACTCACCGATGCGTAGCGTATCAGGCGGTGTAGAAATTACATTCTAATGATCTACTAAACGAAAACAGAAATGAATAAAATATCATTATATTTCGCAGGAGCCGCACTGATGCTTCTTCCTACATCCTGTATTCAGGAGTTCTCAGCTCAGCAAAACGGCTACATAACTAAGGATCAGGCTGCAGATGCACCGGGTTCATACGACAACTTCGTCAACGGTATCATTGACAACAACAACGGTCACTTCTACTTTGGAGCAAGCGATCACCGTGCCAATGACTTCGGCTATTCCTCATTCTATCTTGAGCGTGATGCAATGGGCAACGATATCGTCACTTTCGGTGGTAGCCAAAACTGGTTTACAACCTGGTATGAAAGCAGCTATTCTCTTGGCCCTACATATCTGAACTGCCAGTATCCCTGGACATTCTACTACGCACAGATCCGTGCCTGCAACACAGTGCTCGGCATGGCAGGAGACGAACCGGAAGAAAGCAAGAAGTCAGGAGCCGGCATCGCACTCACAATGCGCGCACTCTACTATCTTGAGCTTGCTCAGCTCTTTGCTCCACAGACTTACGGCACTAATGATCAGTCACCCACAGTGCCTATCATCACTGACAAGACCTCTGTAGAAGAGTCTCAGAATAATCCACGCGCTACAAACAAGGATATGTACGCATTTATCCTTTCCGACCTTGACAGGGCAGAAGCACTTCTCGCAGACTATAATCGCCCGAACAAATATACTCCGAATCTTTCCGTAGTATATGGACTCAAGGCTCGTGCATACCTCGTGATGTGCGACTGGGCAAATGCTGAGAAATATGCAAAACTCGCTGCTGAAGGATATGAAGTGTTGACTGCAGATCAATATACTGACCGCAACAACGGCTTCAACGATGCTAACTACGGCAACTCATGGATGTTCGCTATCCAGGTTAAGCCTACCGATCCTTGCCAGACTACCAATGACGGTGACAACAGCTGGGGCACATGGATGATCTGTGAGTTCCCATCTGATGCTGCAGGTCTTGGCTACTACAATGCATATGGCGCTTGCAACATCATCGACCGTCACCTCTATGAGACAGTTCCGGCAACAGACTGCCGCAAGAA
>CAYNPB010000053.1:0-10666 GCA_964399005.1 uncultured Sangeribacter sp. | reverse complement strand
CCATTGAAATTCCGTTCAAAAGGTGGCAACCACGACAATCCTCAGTATGTAGGCTGGTGTGTTGATATTCCAATCATGCGTGTAGAGGAAATGAAGCTCATCGAGGCTGAGGCAGCCGGAATGCAGGATTTAGGCCGCGGCCAGGCTCTTCTTGAGGCATTTGCAAAGACTCGCGACCCGCAATACGTATATGGCCAGCACAACGAGGCTTACTACAACTCCAAGACACCTGCATTCCAGAATGAAATCTGGTGGCAGCGTCGTATCGAGTTCTGGGCAGAGGGCCTTGCAACATTCGATATCAAGCGTCTTGAAAAGGGTATCATCCGCAGCTATAAAAATTCAAACCATATCGAAGGATATCGTTGGAATGTACAGGAAGTGCCAACCTGGATGAACCTCTGTATCGTACAGACCGAGGGTAACTACAACAAGGCACTTGTCAACAACCCGTCGCCAACAGCTCCAACAGAGGATTCTCCCGAGTATATCTGGTAATCGGATTCATTTAAAATTAAAGAACAATGAAACTATTCAATAAATATATAATGCTTCTCGCTGCTGCGCCCATGCTTTGGGCGTGCAGCGCAGACGAGGGAACAATGCCCGGATCTGACCCTAACCCCGTTGTGACTGTATACACATATGCACCGACAGAGGGAAATCCTGACAATGACGTGACCATTCGTTTTGTCACCAACAACAAGGCAACTTCTGTAAAATATCTCGTAGTTCCTTCAGCTGACCTCAAGGACAAGAGCGAAAGCGAGATTGTTGCCAAAGTGGAATCAGAAGGCTCAACAGTAGCCAACCTTGGTGCAGACAGCTATGCTGACATTACAATCGAAGACCTTCACGGTGAATACACAATCGCTGCAGTAGCCAACGGAACAAAACTCGGCAACCGCATGACATTCTTAGGTCTTGACTGGGAATTAGTGAAAGAAGGCACATTTGCATATGGTCCGATAAATACAAAATATCAAATTGCACCATCAGAAAGTGTAGAAGCTTCACTTGAAATCTGTACTACCGATGACACTCTTTACCGTATCAACGGAGTATTTGGTGAAGGAACAGCTGTTAAGATGTATATGCTTGACGTTACAGAAGAGGATGAAGGTGGCGTATATACAATGTTCCGTGTTCAGCCTACAGCCACTCCTTGGACTTACGGCAACTATGGTGGAGTAGGTATACAAGATATCGGCTACTGGCAGGGTAACGAAGCGTTTGCCACTAACCCATCATACTGCTGCGGTATGTATGAAGACTACAATGCATTCTTCTGCCTAAATTGGTTTACAACTACAGGGGCATCATTTGGCTATGGCTACAGCGTATTCACACCGAACGACTGATTAAACTAATATCATTAATAAAAAAATAGGAGCGATAAGAAAATCGCTCCTATTTTTTATATATAATAATGATAGTTTTTGTAAAAAATTATTTAACTTTGCAGTTATTTCAAAAGCTATTCAAACTGATATACTTAAAGTCATTTTCAAAATATGAGAAAATCTACACTACTTTCCTTATCGTGCCTCCTGGCATCCTTGACCTTATCAGCAGCCCCCATCACTCCGGATCAGGCTCTGCAACGTCTGGCAAATTCAAGACCGACAAGATCTTCAGAATTGGCAGAATTAAAATATGCCAGAACAATTGAGCTGACCAATGGCGAAGCGGGACTTTACATATTTGATAATGTAGCAGAACCGGGATATGCTATTCTCAGCGCTGACGATGTGGCCGCTCCTCTCTTAGGCTACAGCTATACCAACAAATTTGATGAGAAATCAATGTCGCCGGAATTGAAATGGTGGCTTGATGAGTATGCACGCCAGATCGAGTTTGCAAAGAGTGTCGGAGCCTCCTCCTATAAGGCTATGGACACACGCGCCGACAGAGAGGCTGTAGCCCCGATGATAGCCACAAGGTGGAACCAGGACGAACCTTACAATCTCATGACTCCGGAAATCGATGGAGAGCATAGTGTGACCGGATGTGTCGCAACAGCCATGTCTCAGGTGATGAAATACTGGAACTATCCATCAATTGGAACCGGAACAGGCACTTGCACCGTCAGAATAAGCAATGAGAGAACCGACACACTGACTATGAATTTCAAAGACAAGAGCTTCGATTGGAAAAATATGCTGGATACGTATGGAAGCAATGCAACCGAAGTTCAGAAATCAGCAGTGGCCTACCTGATGAAAGCTTGCGGATATGCGTCCAGAATGCAATACACCAATTATGAATCGAGCGCAGCATTGTATTATGCCGCAACTGCGCTGATACAAAATTTCGGATATAATCAAAATATACAATTTTGCGACCGCGACTATTACACAGCTTCTGAATGGAGCGACATGATATATGGTGAGCTTGCAGCAGGACGCCCCGTAGCTTATGGCGGACAATCTACACAAGGAGGTCATGCTTTCGTATGCGACGGCTACCAGAGCGACGGCTATTTCCATTTCAACTGGGGCTGGGGAGGCATGAGCGACGGCTATTTCATTCTCAATGCCCTGAATCCAAGTTCACTTGGAATCGGTGCTAACGGTGGTGGCTATAATTTCAGTCAAAATGCTATCGTAGGGGTACAGCCCACAACCGGCCAAGCGTATCCGCCTAATTTTGCTCAGAACGGAAATATTGTAGGAACAGGAGTGCGCAATTCCATTACTTTGAGTGCTACCGGTGATTACGGAGGATGGTATAATCTGTCTACAAGCCCTATCACCATTGACATCGCAGCAAAGATAGAGCCAATCGCTCCCACAACGGGAAAAACCAATTATCTAAACCTTGCTCAAAAAGAAACTATTCAACCGAACTATGGTTTTAGAGGATTTGATGTAGATCTCCAGTCGGTCAAAAACGGCACTTATCGCCTGACTGTGTGCTACAAACTGAGCAGTGAGACAGAGTGGACTCCTGTGCACTGCGAATCTCAAAACTATAATTTCTTTGAGTTTACAAAAGAGGGAACAAGAGTCACTGTGAAGGATAACACGAAAGCATTGCCAAAGATTGAAAAAGCTGAATTCACTACTCCTCTATATTATGGAGATCTCTTCAAGATGACACTTACAGTGTCGAATCCTTCCTCTAAAGAAATCACCAACAGTTTCTATCCTGCCCTTTATCTGAATGAAGGCCCACAGATGACAGCTGATGGCGTCACCATCACTCTCGCTCCGGGTGAGACAGTGACAAAGGAAATCATCGGCACGTTTGAGATGCTCGGCACACTTAAGGCACCCACTGCCGAAGCTACCTATACGCTCTATTTCTACGATCCCTCGTCGTATAACAATACTGACACTTATCTTGAACTCTATGGAGGTTTCACTAAGAAAGTGACTATGGGAATCGACAATTTTGGAGTGAACCTCGACATTCAGAATTTCATGATCTCCGGCTATGATCAGGATGCCAAGGGCTTTTATAATGTGACTAACGGCAACAATATTCCTTTCTCCATCGACATCACTAACAATGCCGAATTCTTTGCAAAACCGATGATGCTGCTGATTTTCCCATATATTCAGGGTCAGAGCGTGTCGAGTGTAGCCTACGCATCCTTTTCCCCTGTCGCAATTTTGACGAAGGGAGAGAAAGCGACACTAAAAGCGAATGTTAATTTCACTGCAGGAGAGGTAGGCAAGAGCTACTTCGTGCGTCCTTATATTGATGGAAAGATACTCTCAGACTACACTGTACTTTTCAATTTGATAGGCTTTACCGGAGTGGAAAGCATCAATGGAGAGGAATTGACTATTGCCTATGAGAAAGCTTCTTCTACACTTCGCGTATCAAGCGGAGTGAGCAGATTGGTGATCTCGGCGATGAATGGCACTTCATATGATAAGACTTCAGAGGCAGCCGGAGGGTCGGTAGATCTTAGTCAGCTTCCGGCAGGAATCTATGTCGTGAATGCCTTCTCTTCTGATGGGGCAGCCAAGACTATAAAGATTATGAAATAATGAGTTAGACTCTTAATGACGCACGCGGAGCGTGCTTGCTACTCAATTTGCTTCGGATGGCAGGGTGGGTAGCAAAGACAAAGAATAATATGCGGCATTTATTTATTATAGTGATGATAGTGGCTTCGGCATTCTGCGCATGGGCGCAGGATGCTGGAGCCGTCGTGGAATATGCAGAGGCGGAGCTTCCCGTCATCCAACTATGTGCCGTAGAAGATTCGACAGAAAATCCGGTGGCGTTGGTCACCATATCGGTGGAATATGCCGACACTATAATAGTGGCCACCACCGACGAGATGGGTCTGCTTGATTTCACACCACGCTCGTTGCCCTTCACGCTTAAAGCTAAATGCGAAGGAATGCAGGAAGTAAGCTATGGCGTATTGGAGCAGCCTGAGGGGCCGCTGACCATCACCCTGACCCGCGAGCCGGCCAAAGAAGAGGAGCCGGAAAAGTCAAATCAATAATTTAGCGCCCATCTCATAAGATTTGAGATGGGCGCTAAATTATGCTTTGAGAAGCAAATCGATATCAGCGAGGGTGCCTGAGAATGGGCCTTTCGAAGCGAGCTTGATGCTGCACATGGCTGCCGCAAAAGCCCCTGCCTCCTCATATGATGCCCCACGGCTTCTTTTATACAGATACCCTGCCATATATGTGTCGCCACACCCCGTGGCATCCACAAGCTCCTTTGCCGGATATGCAGGTATCTTATGAAACTCCCCTCCTGCATATATCAGCGACCCCTTGTCGCCAAGCGTCAGCACCACTTCTTTCACTCCCCATCCAGCCAGCATCTTTGCTGCTGCATAAGGATCGGTAGTTCCCGTCAGCGTCTCCATCTCCTTTTCATTAGCCTTCAATATTCCTATGTAGGGGAGCGCTTCCAACTTATCTTCATAGTCTACAGCAACCACATGGTCTCCTTCTACCTTACGTAGATATCCCTGCACGTCAACGGAAACTGTCCCCTTTGTAGATAGATACTTGATAGTCTCCTTGTCGAAATCATCGGCAAGAAGAGTACCCAAGTGAATGATATTAGCCTCCACATCGTGCAGATTATCTTTAGTGAAAGGATCAGCTTTAGCTAATACGCGCTGGGTGCGTTCATTCATGTCCTCACCATATTTATTCTCAAAATATACCGAATTTTTCGACTCTATCGCCTCTACATCAATACCCTCCTCTCGCAACTTATCCACCTCATGCATCTCACTTGCAGCGAGCGACGTCACAAGCCGAAAATCATGAAGGTCGATGTTCTTAAGAGCCTTTGCGAAATAATAAGCTGTGCCTCCGGGCATATAAGCCGTGAAGCGGGGAGTGATTACTTTGTCGAGAGTTATATGACCGATACAGGTAAGTTTCATAAAGTGGGGAATTTTGGAAATTATCGAGTTGATCGAGTTTATCGGGATTTTCGAGATTATCGAGATTTTCGGGATTTTCGGGATTTTCGAGATTTTCGAGATTTTCGAGAGTGGTAATTAAGTGTGCGAATTGCGTAGACAAGCACAAAGGCATATGCTATTGCCGGGATGGTGAAGGCAGCCGATATTGTTGTCAGGTCGGCTATCTGACCCATTATAAGGGTTCCGATTGCCCCTCCTATCGGTGTCATCATCAGGAATGAGGAAGCTATCTTCACATTGTGTCCTTGTGCCCCTACAATGGTGATCGCAAAAATAGTAGGAAACATTATGGCTTCAAATGCATAGCACATGAATACACCGGCACGTGACAGCCATCCCAAGTTGAGCGTCACAAGAATTGCTCCGACCACTGTCATCAACGCGCATGCCACAAGCACTTTCTCAGATGCTATCTTACTCATGACCCAGCTTCCTATGATACGCGCAAGCATGAAGAGACCGAGTGCTCCAAACGACAGCACCACCGATGCTGTGGTCTTATCCATCCATCCATCGGATGTCACATAGTTGATGAATAGACTGTTGATGGAGATTTCCGCTATCTCGTAGAAGAAAAGCGCTATCACACCGAAGCGGAATGTGGAGTTGCTCCAAAGAGCCTTTATAGTGGCGCCAAGTCCTTCCTTTGTGTCGGAAGTGCCCTTCGTCACTGCATCCTCATTATTGATCTCAGGGAGTTTCACACGAGTGAATATGATAGCAACAATCAGTACAGCAACTCCCATTATGCCGTAGGGCACAGATACGCTGCTGTGAGGCGTTGAGAATAGGAATCCTCCTACTATCACCGGAGCAAGTATGCAACCGAGTCCATTGAATGATTGTGCAAGGTTCAGGCGGCTGGGCGCAGTCTCTTTTTCTCCAAGCTCAGTTGCATATGGATTGGCAGCTGTCTCGAGGATTACAAGGCCGCATCCTATTATGAAGAGAGCAAAGAGAAACATTCCGAACGACATCATGCTCTCACCGGGAATAAAAAGCAACGCTCCAAGAGCAAAAAGCAAAAGACCTGTCACTACTCCTTTTCTGTAGCCGACACGTGTGATTAAGATGCCGGCAGGGAGTGCCATAAGGAAATAACCGAGGTAAGTGGTGGCTTGAATCAGTGCTGACTGACCGATGGATATATGCAGCATCTCCTGAAAATGCTTGTTAAGCACATCCAGGACAGCGCGGGCAAACCCCCACATGAAGAAAAGGCTCGTGATGAGCACGAACGGAAGAATATATTTCTTAGATACTAATCTGCTCATCTTTAAGAGGGCAATTAATTGAATTACTGCACAAAAATACTAAAGAAATTATAATGCGCAAAATTTTTTTAGCATAAATATCCTCTGAGCGCAAAATTTTCAAATTTTACTTCTCGATAGCTTTTGAATAGAATATCTTTATTTGCCGGTGAGGAGGGATTTCAGGTCGTGGAGGAGGGTTAGAGACTGCAGGGGGGTCAGGTTGTCGATGTCGAGGGTCAGTATGCGGTCGCGGATCTGACTTAGCAGAGGATCGTCAAGCTGGAAGAAGCTTAGCTGATAGCCGTCGCGTTGGCCGGCTATCTCTCCAAGTTTTCCTTTTGCGACACTATCCACTCCTTTATTTCCTTCACTGCGTGAAGCAGCTTCAAGACGCTCCAGCACCTGGTCGGCTCTTTTGACTATGGAAGGGGGCATACCCGCCAGTTTTGCCACATGAATGCCGAAGGAATGCTCCGAACCTCCCTTGACAAGCTTACGCAAGAATACTACCTTACCCTTGATTTCTTTCACCGACACGCTCCAATTATGGATGCGCTTGAACGACTTCTCCATCTCATTCAACTCATGATAATGAGTGGCAAAAAGAGTCTTAGGAGTACAACGCCCGTTTTCATGGATATGCTCCACGATTGACCATGCAATGGAAATACCGTCGTAGGTAGATGTGCCGCGTCCCAATTCATCAAAAAGAATCAGCGAGCGTCCACTCATATTGTTGAGAATAGAAGCAGCCTCACTCATCTCCACCATGAAAGTGGATTCTCCGGCAGCTAAATTGTCGCTCGCTCCGACACGCGTGAAAATCTTATCTACGATTCCTATGCGAGCCGATTCAGCCGGCACAAAGGATCCCATCTGCGCCATTATCACTATGAGGGCTGTCTGGCGCAAC
The DNA here is from genome assembly GCA_964399005.1 of uncultured Sangeribacter sp. Taxonomy (GTDB): domain Bacteria; phylum Bacteroidota; class Bacteroidia; order Bacteroidales; family Muribaculaceae; genus Lepagella. Next base: position 3,081 of record CAYNPB010000053.1, on the reverse strand, counting down.
AAAGCGGACTTACCGCTCATGTTAGGTCCGGTGATCATCAATATCTGATTTCGATCGCAATCCAGACGCACGGTATTGGAAATATAGGGTTCGCCGGGAGGAAGACGCTTTTCAATCACCGGATGACGCCCTTCAATGATCTCAAGAGATGTGGAATCATCCACTATCGGACGCACATATCCATTGTCGGCCGCCACATCAGCCATACTCAGCAGAAAGTCGATCTCAGCGGCAGCATTTGCGCTTTTCTGCATCGGAGCGCATGCAAGGGCAAGATTATCAAGGAGTCGGCCATAAATCTCACTTTCTATCTGGGCGATACGGTCGGAAGCCGTCAGTATCTTCTGCTCAAAATCCTTAAGTTCTTCTGTTATATAACGCTCTGCGTTGACAAGAGTCTGCTTCCTTATCCATTCAGCCGGCACCTTATCCTTATGTGTGTTGCGAACCTCAATATAGTATCCAAACACATTGTTGTAGCTTATCTTGAGCGAAGTGATTCCTGTGCGCTCTATCTCGCGAGCACATATGGCGTCGAGAGCAGCCCTGGCATTGTCGTGCAGGCTGCGGTATTCATCCAATTCCTTCGACACACCTGTGGCTATCGACCCACCCTTATTCACCACAGCCGGAGCATCCGGGGCAATTGTAGCCCTTATAAGACCTATATACTGATCGAGAGGTTGCATTTCCTCAGCAATCTTCACTATCTCGGGAGAATCGGCACCCACAAGCGACTTCTTAAGACGCATACACCCCTCCATAGAAGTGGCGAGCGAAAGAAGATCGCGAGGTTGAGCACGCCGGTTGGAAGTCTTTCCAATCATGCGCTGCATATCCCCTATCGCCTGCAGACAAGAGCGTGTGTATTCCCGGCGGTCAATATCGCGGAAGAAGAAATCCACCATGGCATGCCTTTCATTGATTTTCTCCACATCAAGAAGAGGAAAACTTAGATTTGAGGCAAGCAGACGCGCACCCATTGGGGTGACAGTATGATTGAGCACTCCGAAAAGTGTCAATCCTTTTGCTCCTCCGGCAGAGGAAGTCAACTCAAGATTGCGGAGTGTGAAGGGATCCATGCGCAGGAAGCGGTTGCTGTCGATGCGTGCGAGTGTCGTGATATGTGAGGTATTGGTATGGCCGGTGATATCAAGATAATATAGAAGGCTTCCGGCTGCAATCAGTGCAAGCGGCATGTCGTCGAGTCCAAAACCTTTAAGAGTGGCAGTCTGAAATTGCTTCAGCAAGCGTTCGCGGGCAGAATCTTCAGTGTATACCCAGTCTTCCATATCGAAGACAGGGCATTTCCATGTGATGAGCTCACTGCAAAGCTCTCGCGTACCATTCATACGCAGAAGCTCCTTGGGAGCAAAAGCAGAGAGGAGTTTATCTATCTCGGAAGGATCTGTCTCAGCAGCAAGAAACTCACCTGTAGTTATATCAAGGAAAGCAATGCCGGCTCTTATAGGTTTTCCTTTCCCTGTACGTTGGAAATGAATTCCCGCAAGAAAATTGTTTTCGGTTCCCTCCATTGAAGCATCATTGGTGTTGACACCCGGAGTAACGAGCTCCGTGATGCCGCGCTTCACGAGTTTCTTGGTGAGTTTAGGATCCTCGAGTTGCTCGCAGATGGCCACTCTCTTTCCTGCTCTCACGAGTTTAGGAAGATAAGTGTCGAGTGCATGGTGGGGAAAACCGGCAAGTTCCACCGACTGAGCGGAACCGTTGGCTCGGCGAGTGAGAGTGATACCAAGAATAGAGCTTGCCTCTATTGCGTCGTCGGAGAAAGTTTCGTAAAAGTCGCCTACGCGGAAAAGCAAGATTGCATCGGGATGTTTCTTCTTCATCTCGAAATATTGCTTCATCAGAGGAGTCTCTACTATTTTTGCCATAATATTCTCAATTATTGTAGGGGGAAAAGACCGAGCATCCATGTCGACATTGCCACGTAGATAAGGAGGCCCACCACATCATTCATGATCTGGATGAAAGGGCCGGTGGCAAGAGCAGGGTTAATCTTCATCTTTTCAAGAGTAAGGGGTACCAATGTGCCAAAGACAGTAGCGAAAATCACCACGCAGAAAAGTGATAAGGCTACGGCAAAAGAGACGGCATACATGTGCGGCTGCGTGAAAAGCACATATATCAGCACTACTCCGCTTATCACTACAGCATTGAGGAGAGCCACCAGCACTTCACGCCCTATCTGTTTCCATGCATCCTTTATCTCCAGGCGCCCGTTGGCAAGACCTTGCACCACGATTGCCGAGGCCTGCACACCGACGTTACCACCTGTGCCTCCAATCAGCGGAATGAAGATGGCAAGTGCGGTGACGGCTGCTATCTGAGCTTCGAAACCTGTCAGGATGACAGAATTTATTATACCTCCTATTATCCCTATCAATAGCCATGGGATGCGTGCCTTGGTCTGTGCGAATACGGAGTCATCGACATCTACGTCGGAGGAGATACCTGATGCCAACTGATAGTCACGTTCCGATTGCTCTCTCACCTCGTCCATGATGTCGTCGACGGTGATCTGTCCGGCAAGACGTCCGATGGAGTCTACTACAGGCATGGCCACAAGGTCGTATTTTTCGAAGTCTATGGCAACCTCGTCGATAGGGGTGTCGGTGTGCACCTTCACCGGGTCAGACTGCATCACATGCTTAATTTTCGACACGGATGGGTCTGTGATCATCTTCTTAAGGGGAAGGATACCCTTAAGGCGATTGTCGTCGTCTACTACATATACGTAATATATCTCGTCAAGGTCGGCAGCCTGACGCCTCATTTCCTTTAGGCATTCCGGCATCGACCAGTTTTCATTGACGGCTATATACTCGGTGCCCATAAGGCCACCGGCCGTGTCTTCATCATATTGCAGAAGGTCGACAATATCGCCGGCTTGCTCCATGTCGTCGATGTGCTGGATCACCTCCTCGCGGTCTTCTTCATCAAGTTCCTGAATGAGGTCGACGGCATCGTCGGTATCAAGTTCATCAATGAACTCACCGATCTGTTCCGGCTCCATATGCTCGATGAGTTTCTTACGGTCTTCCTCATCGAGTTCCATCA
>CAYNPB010000052.1:8022-15295 GCA_964399005.1 uncultured Sangeribacter sp. | reverse complement strand
CGCTTAATCAGACCATAATTTTTAATTTTAACTAATTTTAAGAGACACTAGTGACCTATAATCAATCTTTACTTAATATTTTCATTTGCAAGATAGTGGCCAAGCCTAAACTAACCTAATAATTAACCTATTGTTATCAATCAATTGTGTTCGTTTTTCACATTGCAAAATTACAAAGAAATCCACCAACCTACGTATATCTACGTAACTCTGTCATTTCTGCATGATTCCACACAATTCAAAATTGTAACCTATGAATGCACAATTGTAAAAACAGGCGAAAAAGCCGGCAAGAAGCCGCTTTTTCGCCTGTAGAAAGGTGATGGTCTGATGGGGTTACAATGATATATCCTGATGATCAATCCGTCTTGAATGAGACACCTGGGTCTGCTCCCGCAAGGCATTTAGCACGATATTCAGATGGCGAGAATCCTGTATAGCGCTTGAAATGCGAGGAGAAATGCGGTTGGGAAGTGAATCCAATCTTATAGGCCACCTGAGTCACCTCGATATCGGGACGTTTCAACAACTCGCACGCTCTCTTAAGGCGAATATTCCGGATATAATCGCTCGGAGTGAGGCCTATAAGGTCTTTCATCTTCCTATGAAGATGAGCTCGGCTCACACCGACTTCCAACGACAATTTCTCGACATTCAGCTCAGGATCATCAATATGAGCATTTATTTCCTTCATGATCCTTTCGAACAGCATCTCGTCGTTGCCCTTCATTTCTACGGCATCGATTTTCCCTTCAGAGTCTTGTGCTCCTGAAAACTTACCCTTCATTCTAAGACGATTTTCTATCAGAGTGTCGACAAGAGCGATCAGCTCGTCCATATTGAAAGGTTTGCCAAGATAGCCATCTGCTCCCTTATCCCATCCTGCCATTCTATCGGCAAGGGCAACTTTCGAACTTAGAAGCACTACGGGGATGTGACTTGTATCACTATTGGTCTTAAGCCGCTTCAGGAGCATCAGGCCGTCCATCCCGGGCATCACGACATCACTGATCACGATATCAGGCTGCCAATCGGAGATGACTTTCAGAGCCTCGTTGCCATCGGCAGCCTCCTTCACCTTGAAATCTTTAGCCAGTACTGACGACAGGTATTTCCGTAGCTCCTGATCATCGTCGACAATCAGCACTTTCCCTCCCGACGTCAATGGCTTGGATCTTGAAGGTTGCCTTTCGCCTGAAGTAAATGCAGGCATGATAAGATGCTGTCCTGACTCGGATTTCTTCTCAACCTTTTCGATGAGTTCGCTGTCATTGTAGAAAGATCTGTCAAGAGGAATAAGGACCGTAAAGACGCTCCCCTTAGTGCCGTCGGTACGATTGTCGCCCGAAATAGCTCCATGATGAAGCTGCACAAGGCGTCGGCAAAGGTCGAGTCCTATTCCAAATCCCATAGTGGCCGGAGCATGGTCTTCCCTGATACGATAGAATGGCTCGAAAAGTTTTGACCTTGTCTGCGAGTCAATTCCAATACCGGTATCCTTCACTTCCACTTTCAGACACCTTTGCAGGGTTGCATCCTGCACTGCCGACAATATCACTTCGATATGGCCGCCATCGGGAGTGTATTTTAAGGCATTGGATATAAGATTGACCAGTATCTTATCCAACGTGTCGCGGTCGATCCAGATATCGCCGAGATGGTCAACTTCCTTAAATTCCAACGTCTGGTTTCTTTCCATTGCCTGAGGCTTGAAAAGCTCCACAAGTTCATTCACAAACCCACCGATATCTGTCTTCCGGCAACTCAGGCGCATCTTATTCTTTTCAAGCTTTCGGATATCAAGGAGTTTATTGACAAGATTCATCACTCTCTGGGCATTACGATGCATCAACTGCAGTTTCGCTCTCACTCCAGGATCCACATCTTCTTTGAGCAGCGACTCGAGCGGACTGACCACAAGAGTCATCGGGGTGCGGATATCATGCGACACATCCGTGAAGAATTTGAGCTTGTCTTCTGTGACCTCTTCCTCCTTTTTCTTCTTATAGACAATGAATGCCAAAAGGATAATAGAGAGGAAAATCAACACATAGGCCAGTTTTGCCCAGAAAGTCATATACCAAGGATATGCAATCTCGATTCTTATCTTCTTCACAGGAGAAGTCACATTATTCTCCACGGCGCAAATTTCCAGATCATACGATCCGGGATCAAGATGAGGGAGATTGATAGTATTTTCTCCCGGAGGGCCTTCGATCCACTGCTCTTTCTTACTGAGGCGCCACATATAGCGGATATTGGAAGCATCACGGAAATCCATGGTAGACAAGCGGAATGTCAGGGCATTTTCCTTATATGGAAGCTTAAACACCTCCGGGGAGTTGCCAGAAGCCTCAATTATTTGGCAATCATCATTGTTGGAATGAGGAGGAATCTTCTTTCCATTGATAAAGATAGCCGACACCTTAATTTCACTTCCGAATGCAGGGCTTGCCAAGGAGTCGGGCATGAAGGATGTGATACCCAAATCGCTCCCGAGGAATACCGTCTTCAGTTCCGGAGAAAAGCGAGCCTGATTGAATGAGTTTTCCACCATCCCGTTTCCTCCATAATAGGAAAAGATAGTGTCATTGTCGGAAGGAATATATGAGAGTCCATGAGTTGTGCCGATCCATTTCCCACCGAAATGGTCGCGCGTGATGGTACGCACATCGTTATCGCTCAAGCCATTGGCTGTAGTGAATTTCTCAAGCACACCCTTTTGCGGGTCAAGGTGAATGAGGCCATGGCTCGTGCCTACCCATACGGATTCATCGGTCAGACAGGGGACAATGGCAAAGGTTGCGCCCTGCAAGAATGGTTCTTGATCTATCTCTAAAAAACGGTCAGTCTTGAGATCGAAGCATGCTATGCCTCCATACAGTCCCATCCATACCTTGCCATCGTCAGTTCGGTTGATGCATGCCACATATGGATTGGATAGCGTGTTGCTTTCCGCTTCAAAGGGGAGCCATTTTATATTGCCCGTCTTAGTGTCATATCTCATGATTCCCAAGCCATGAACAGCCACAAAAAGCTCTCCCGGATTGCCCGGAGCGGTCATAATCAACCTGAATTTCCCGGGAATATCCAAAAATTTCTTTACTGATCCGGATTCTACGTCAAACAGCCATAGTCCACTGTTGGCTACGCTAAGCAAGAAGGATTTATCGCCATATTGCTCCATGTGTGTTATGGTGCCACCATCCGGAATGACAGCCGATCTGATCAATCTACCGTCCGGGGCAGTAACAGCAATGCGTCCCTTGTCGATAGAGGCTATTACATTTCCTTTCCAAGTGGTCAGCGCATTGATTCCCCCTCCGAAGTCAGGGAACGAATGATTGAGCTTTCTATATACAAATGGGATAATCCTTTTAGGCACAATGACAATTCCATTGTAGTTGCAACCCAGCCAGAGGTTACCGTCGGGAGCAGTGAAGGCGGCTCCTATATTAGCTGTGGAAAGATTAAGAAACGGACAGTAGATGTCTGTGCAAGGCTCTATCTTCGAAGATCCGACTCCAACTCGCCACAGGCCTTTCCCTTTTGTGGCGACATATACACTCCCGTTGGAAGAATTAGAGAGGTTGTTAATATATAGAGGAGTATCAGTCTCAATGCGTACCACAGATTGCGAGGCCGGATTAAAACGATAGAGGTCAGATGTGGTGCAAGCAAGCACGCTCCCATCTTCCTCAACTGAGAGAGATACGATATATGCACCATCAGTCACCTTAGTAGATGTGATATTGCCGTTTGGAGCCATGGAATATACAGTGCCGTCGCTCGACCCCATATAAAGCTTGCCGGATGGGCCACACACTATAGAATTAAGATCCTTTTCGAATGTCTTTGTCATATAGTTGACTGCCACAGGCACTTTCCCCTCTCCTTGATCGCTGATGATGAAGAGCCCTACACCGGAGGCAACAAACGTCACAGTACCATCCGACTGCTCCGTCACACCAATTATATATCCCAAGAAATCTTTTGAAGGGAGCGGAATCACTTCAAATCTATCTTCGGCCTGCACATACAGATTAAGGCCATTAGCTGTGGCCACCCATACACGCCCTTTGCTATCGCAGAGCAGACTCAGAATGCGATTGTCGCTAATCGAACCTTGCTCCGAATCATCATGCCTATATATGTCATAGCTATTTCCATCGAAACGCAAGAGTCCTCTGCCAGTGCCTACCCAGATATATCCTTCGTGATCTTGACAGAAGCCGGAATAGTCGCCTGCCACCGGCACCGGATCGCCAAAGAGTCGTGCGGTGCGCTGCTGGGCAGATGCACCGACAGCTAAGAGCGACATCAGCAATGTCGCTATAATACAGAATAATATACGACGCATTATATGTCTCAAGATTATTAGGTTGTAAGATTATAAGGTCAAAAAAATATAGAATGTCGAAGCTGTTGATTCAACTTCGTCTGCAAAATTAAGAAAAAAAATCGAATTTCATACTTCTTTATGATACAAATTTGAATCTATGATAAGTTTTACGAATTTGAATGTGGATGAGAAAAGGCGATTACGAATTTATATATGATTACAACAACCGAAAAACCGGATTTGAAATTTATGTTATAATTTTGCAGTCGTAAATCATTGACTACATCATATAAACATCATCATGACCATGAAAAGACAATTGAAGAGACAACTGATGCTCTTATTTGCCATCGTGCTGACTACTCTTACTACTGAGGCAATCGACAATTACGGAATTGTATCTTCGACTCCAGAGCCGGGATATTTCCCACTTATCACTAAAAGCGGGAATATGAGCCGACCAACTACAATTTTGATAGATTCAGACGATTTGCCCGGGATCGGAATAGCGGCAGAAAATCTTTCAAAAGACTTCGGACGTGTATGCGGACAAGATGCTGAGATAATCAAAGGGATCTCACCGAAAACTCCGAGACGTGTCATCATAGCAGCTTCGGCAGAAAGCAAACTTATAAAAGATCTTTTCAAGAAGAAAAAGCTTGATGAGAAGGAGCTCAAAGGAAAATATGAGAAGTATGTCATGACCGTGGTGAAAGAGCCGATGTCGGGTGTCGATGAAGCACTTGTGATTGCCGGGAGCGACCGTCGCGGCACTATTTATGGAATCTATGAGCTATCGGAGCAGATAGGAGTCTCTCCTTGGTATGACTGGGCAGATGTAGCTCCCGGGAAACATGATGAGCTATATATCGCCAATGGTACTTATACAGCAGGTGAGCCGGCTGTCAGATACCGAGGCATTTTCCTCAATGATGAGGCTCCATGCTTGACGGGATGGGTGAAGAACACTTATGGCACGGACTATGGCGACCATAGGTTTTACGCCCGTGTGTTTGAACTTATCCTCCGACTTAGGGGCAATTTCATGTGGCCCGCTATGTGGAGTTGGGCTTTCTATGCGGATGACCCCGAAAACATAAAGACTGCCGATGAGATGGGCATGATAATAGGGACATCTCATCATGAACCAATGGCACGCAACCACCAGGAATGGGCGCGCAAACGTAAGGAGAACGGAGCCTGGAATTACTCCACCAATCAGGCTACGATTGATAAGTTTTTCACCGACGGCATCCGACGGATGAAAGGGACTGAAGATGTAGTGACGATAGGGATGCGCGGCGATGGAGATGAGGCCATGAGCGAAGAGGCTGATGTAGCTCTTCTGAAGAAAGTAATCGACAACCAACGAAAGATAATAGCCAAGGAGACAGGAAAGAAAGCGAAGGAGACGCCACAGGTGTGGGCTTTATATAAAGAGGTGCTGGATTATTATGATGCCGGTCTGCGTGCTCCTGACGATGTGACGTATCTTCTTTGCGACGACAACTGGGGCAATGTGCGCCGACTTCCAAATGCTGAGGAAAGGAAGCATCCGGGTGGATGGGGTATGTATTATCATGTGGATTATGTTGGGGCTCCTCGGAATAGCAAGCTTCTCAACTGCACCCCGATTCAGAATATGTGGGAGCAATTGGAGCTTACATATGACTACGGAGTGGACAAGCTTTGGATTCTGAATGTGGGCGACCTTAAGCCGATGGAATATCCTATAACTCTCTTCCTTGACATGGCTTGGAATCCTAAACAGTTTACGGCTGAAAACCTCCTCGGGCATACCCTCCGTTTCTTTGAGCAGCAAATAGGTCAGGATCAGGCAAAGGAGGCCACAAGAATTTTCAATCTGCTGTGCAAATATAATGGACGTGTGACTCCGGAAATGCTTGACCGCAATACGTATTCCCTTAAGAGCGGAGAATGGAAACAGGTGGCTGACGACTATATGCGGTTGGAGGCTGAGGCTTTACGCCAATTCCTGACCCTTAAGCCAGAACAGCGCGATGCTTACAACGAGCTGATTCTCTTTCCTCTGCAACTTATGAGCAATCTCTATCAGATGTATTATGCGCAGGCCATGAATCATGATGCCTACAAGAAGGGACTACCGGAGGCCAACAATTGGGCGGCAGAAGTGAAGCGCTGTTTCGACCGGGATGCGGAGCTGATGAATAGCTACAACAAGGAGATTGCCGGTGGAAAATGGGACGGCATGATGACTCAGAAGCATATCGGCTACACGAGTTGGAACGATGCGTTCCCTGCAGAGATACTTCCGGAGACTTTTACTCTTGATTCGAAAGAAAGGAATGCCGGAGGATACGTGTTTGGTCCTTCAGAAAATGCGATTGTGATCGAAGCTGAACATTTCAATGCGGCTGATGATGCTGCCGGAGGAGCGAAGTGGGAAGTACTCCCCTACACGGGTCGCACGCTGAGTGGAGTGGCTGTCAGACCATATACAGAAAGTCCGGAAGGGGCTTCGCTAAAATACGCGGTGACGCTTCCGGAAGGTCTGGAGAATGTGAAGGTGCATGTAGTCACTAAATCAACCCTTGCTTTTGATAGGAAGGAGGGTCATCGATACACTGTCGGTTTTGAAGGTGCGACTCCGGTTGAGGTTAATTTCAATGGAAATCTAAATGAGGATCCACAGAACATATACAGTGTGTTCTATCCTACTATTGCTCGAAGGGTTGTAGAGAAAGCTATTGAGGTTAAGACCCCCGGGAGTGGACAACAGACACTTGAGATTTGTCCGCTCGACCCGGGAATCGTATTCGAGAAGATAGTCATAGACCTTGGAGGCTACGAGCCAAGCTATCTCTTCGGCCAGGAAAGCGACTGCCGGAGGTAGGGGTCAGGGATCAAATTGAGTGGCAAGCGCGGAGCGCGCTTGCCACTCAATTTGAC
>CAYNPB010000052.1:0-7922 GCA_964399005.1 uncultured Sangeribacter sp. | reverse complement strand
TGTATTTGCCGTCGGAAGTGCGCACGAGAATGACATTGATGGGATTGGCAACCGGGCAGACCGTGCCGTCGAAAGTCCATTGTATGTTGTATAGGATTTTACTTCCTGATGAACTTTTTTTGGGCTTCGGATCCTTTGTATACACTCCTTCAAACTTTATCTCGTATTCGTCGGTGTCATACAGCCTGAAAATAATTTCCGCCTTATCTCCGAGACTAAAAAAGGAATGATCTTGAGAAAATGAGAAAAAGCATTTACCACGCTCGGAGTATTTAATAGGACGTAATCTTTCAGGGTAAGAAGAATCAGATCTGTCAACACGCATTACATTATACGTGGCGGTGCATAATTTTTCCTCTTCTTCAACACCCAGCCACTCTGCCACCAAGTCGTTTCCGTTTTCATCTTCAATGTAAACATGAAGATTACCGAAAGTATCTCCCAGCAAATCCTCATCATTGCAAGAAACGAATCCAACGGACATTGCAATACTTAGAAAAAGTATTAGAAAGTAATAAAAGTTCTGTTTCATCATTTTTTCACTATTATTATTTCATTAAATATCCCTATATTTTATTATCATCCACTCCGAAGTTTATCCGCGCCAGCAGGCGAAGCAGCCGCTCCGCTCCTTCTTCCGCGAACGCAAGCCAGAGTCGCTAAGTACTAATCGAAGAATCCTTTTTAGATTACTTTTAGACGCTTAAGGACGCGCGCGGAGCGCGCTTACTACTCAATTTGACTATGGGAAGTCGGGGTGAGAGCATCCTTTTTTAGAGGGTCTTCATATATATAGTTACGAAAAGTGGCAAAATACTGCATGGAAAAGACAAAAAAATTTTCACTTTTCTTTCATATTTACATTAATTTATTAGTATTCAATCAAAAGCAACCATATTTTTTTTTAGATAAAATCTTATTATTACCTTAGCTTCTTTCCATTTTCATGAATTTAATGCAAAGAAAGACTATTATTCCTTTGCTGAGTGGCTGTACTATGTATCTCGGAGGCCGGAGGTTCGATTAGTGATTATAATTAAGATAACAAAGAAATATTTTGGAATTTCAATAAAAACCATTATCTTTGCGTGATAGAAATTCTTAGAAGGATATGGCAGAAAAGACCGACAGCAAGAAGCGAAAGCATTTTCATCCAGAGACTGAATACATCAACATCCAGACTGACTTCGGATTCAAACATGTATTTGGAAGCCCTGACAACAAGGATGCCTTGATAAAATTCCTGAATATCCTTTTCAAGGGAAAGCTGGTGGTCTCCGATGTGACGTATCATGATAAGGAAATTCTTCCGCAGGATGAAGATGGGAAACGCATAATATACGATGTCTACTGCACCTCTGTCATCAATCGTTCTGAGTCTGTATTCTTCCCGTCTTACCAAATCAATGACAAGGGCAAAGCCGATGATACCGACCATCATTTCATCCTGGAGATGCAGAACATCTACACTCCTCCTTTTGAAGAAAGAATTACCTTCTATGCTTGCAAGATGGTCGCCGGCCAGGGGAAAGCCGGATGGGACTATAATCTCGCGCCGGTCTTTGCTGTAGCCGTCACAGACTTCAACTTCAGCCATATGTCGCCCAAGTTGGTGAGGGATGTGATGCTTGTAGATCGTGAAAGTGGAGAGTGCCTAACCGACAAGGTGCATATTCTCCTTTGCTCGCTTAAGGAATTGCCTGAGAAATGGGAGGGATGCCGAACAGAGATGGAAGAAATATTGTTCTTAATAAAAAACATGGATAAAATGGATAACACGTCATTGGCATATCGTGAGGGGAGATTCACGGAGATTTTTGATGCAGCCAGAAGCAACAGGCTCAGGGAGGATCAGGTGGTAGCCTACAGCCAATCGCTGGAGAAACTGCGCGATACGCAGAAAGGTCTGACGTTCGCTGCAGACAAAGCACGCGCTGAAGGGCGCGCTGAGGGTCGCGCAGAAGGACTTGCTGAGGGTCGCGCCGAAGAGAAAAAGGAGATCGCAAGGAATATGATTAGGGAAGGATTTGATCCAAAGCTGATAGCTTCATTCACCGGACTATCTGTATCAGAGATCAAGATGCTTTAAATATTATGAGCCCCTCTCATAAATTTGAGACGGGCTCTCATTTTCTCCAATAAATCTTTTGCTCCTTTGAGCGATAAAGAAATTACCTTAGACTTAAGGACGCGCGCGGAGCGCGCTTACTACTCAATTTGACTTTTGGGGATAGCATTAATCGGCTGACTTTAGGGTGTATTTGCCGTCGGAGGTGCGAATGTGAGGAAAGCAAGCGTTGGGCAGCTATCCCCATTGAAGCGAATCTATTAATATCCATTACAGCTGAATGCCAAATTTTCATATTATTAAAACTTGCGAACGTTGAGTAAACTAAATTCTTACTGTATGGAGCTCTCGTAATTAGGATTAAGAGGTATCACTAATCTTAACTCGTCTCCATTTATATCCTCTCCATTGAAGTATATATGGTCTTTGCGCTTAGGCTTATGTTCTTCCCAGTAGAATTCATGGGTGAATCTTATGTCATATGAAAGATTAAGTGCAGGGATGGAAAAGTTTAGTGATATATCAAGGTCATAGTCTCCATTAAAGCCCCCAAAATACAGGAGATTATATTTGGAATCTGAAGACAACCATCCAGTCCATACTAATCCATCAAAAATCGCCATTATGTAGCGTGTTCCGGTTTTTGGCATACAATATTCCCAATCAGCATTGTATGCCTCTCCTTCATACGTCATTATGATTTCTTCTCCAATCCAGTTTCCCTGAGTCGCAGGATCTAAGAGATTATTCCCCTTTTCATCAACAAGGAAAATGCTTATACCCGTAGGGTTAATATCCCATATTACTTCTTGTTTTGGTCCTTCACTTCCATCATCGCAAGATGCCATCACCAACATGGCAACTGTGAAAGTCAAAAATAGAATTAGCTTTTTCATTTCTTAATAATTAAAAGTTAAAAGGTTGATTCTTAACTCTATGAATTAATTATACACAATCAATGATGAATTCTATAGATATAATAACTACTAATTTAATTTGCGCTTGTCTGCTTATTTCATTTTGTAGTCCTTACTGAAGCTAATCCGCGCCAGCAGGCGAAGCCGCCGCTCCTTCTTCCGCGAGCGCAAGCCAGGGTCGCGAAGCCTTGCCGAAGAATCCATTTTAGAGATCCGCGACCCATCCGCCACAATTGGCGGAAAAAGCAAGCGTAGCGCAGCAATCCGCGTTGACACTAATCAAAACTTATCCATTGCTTTAAAGAGATTACCCTTTGTCGCTTAAGGACGCGCGCGGAGCGCGCTTGCTACTCAATTTGACTTTGAGAAGAGAGCCCTTAATCAGCTGACTTTAGGGCATATTTGCCTTCGGAGGAGCGGATGAGGGTTATGCTTGTGGGATTCGCTATTGGAAAGACTATGCCGTCGAACGTCCACTGCATATCGTATAGGATTTTTTGTCCTTGCGAATCTTTTCTGGGCTTTGGATTCTTAATGTACTCCCCTCCAAACACGAACGATTCATCTGCATCAAATAACTTAATCATCATATACACACTATCCCCAATAGATACTGACGCATGGTCTTGGGTTAGACGAATATAGTATTTACCACTGTTTGAATTTTGGTTTGCATGTATTACATAATCTTCGGTAAACATTCGTCCACTCCTACAAACATAAGAACGATCATATGTCATTTTTTTCTCACTGCTTGGTATATCATTCCATTCTGAGACCAAATCATTACCAGCTTCATCTTCAATATACATATAGACATATGAAACGACTGAACCAAGCCATTCATCCTTATTTTCGCAAGACACCATAACGAGACCCATTAATACAAAAAGAATTGTTTCACTGATGCACGAGATTTTTGTTCTTTTCATTTTATTCCTGTTATTAATTGATAATTTTCCGTATAAGTATAATCTGATAGATCAGAATAGTCTTTATTCTCACCTCTTGTACCGGAACATAAATAATACGCGTTTAATTTCATAGAGTACTGACCTGCATTAAAGTGGAGATATATGTATCCTCCACATCCATAGCTTGCATATAATTCCCCATTATCTACTCTATAATATTCAATCCATCTCTCCATTCTATCATATCCATCAACTACCCAAGCATGCCCATCGCCAGATTTGGAATATCCTTTAATAAACACTGGATTATTATTCGCTACAGATGTCACACATTCATTTGGGGAATACTTAGTCTTTTTGACTGTAGAATAACCAAGTTTCTTAAATGCTATGATTGCCTTGTCAATATTAGAACCTGAATCTTCTAATCCATAATTAGTATCTGCCATCACACCAATTGTATGTAAAAGATCAGCAACTTCATTAAGCCCAATACTAAATTCATAATAATGACGCTTCAATGTCAATATAGTATCCCAATCAATGGAATTACCATCAATAGCTGCAGGTCGCTTATAGTAGGCGCAAATCTGACCAATTGCTACGGCTACACATCCAACTGCAGCATACTCATCTCCAATTGGTGGACATTTAATGTTATACGGATCCTCTTGATGCCACAGGGTCGACAGGAGGGGTTGCTTTACTGAGTGGCTGTTTTTGTAGACGTATTTGCAGGGGACACCATTTATGTCCTCTTCACCTTGAATGGGTGCGTCAGGATTAGGAATTACTAATGCTCTTGTCTGAGCTTCGCTCTTCAGGATGTCACTGCGGCGCGGGGCATCCGGCATGGTGGCTATCGCATTTTCCAAGTATATTTCCATTACAGGATTGTCTTCCACCTCGAATTCACCTGTCGTGGAATAAACATACACATTGTTGCAAAGATCCCTTTCGGCTGCCACGAGGGTAAAACCTCCTTCTTCGAAATCTACTACATAGAAGACGGTGTCTTGCTCTTCGGATCTCGAGACTGCGGAAGATCCGAGCAATTCAACAGATGCGATGTGACGATGACTGCTGCTTCTCGTGTCACTCACACTGTCTTCGAGCGACTCCATGAACATTCTGGCCAATTCTCCTGCTTCTGAGGGAGACAGATATTTCTCAGAGATCTGAACCCTCTCTTCTGAATTGACGGATTCAGGGATAGGGTCTACCGTGGAATAATTGCAGGCATTCAGCAGCAATGCTACGGTAGCTAAAAATAAAAGTTGCTTTTTCATATTGTTGTTGTTTTGCTTTTTTCTTATGTTTGATATTACCTTCTGACGCTTAAGGACGCGCGCGGAGCGCGCTTGCTACTCAATTTGACTCATGTAAGTCGGGGTGAGAGCACCCTTTTTCAGTGGGTCTTCTTATATATAGTTACGAAAAGTGGCAAAATACTGCATGGGAAAGACAAAAAAATTTTCACTTTTCTCTTTATTTATTGGCAACCAATAATTTATTTTTTTGAAAATTTGCCGGAATCTTACGGAGAAAGGTAAATAATAAAGGCAAGATCTTTCTCCGTAAGATTTATGGTTCCGGCGGTTGTGTTGAATCGGCTAATCAATTCAACATCCAAGCAACTAAAGCTGTTAAGTAACTCTTTATAAGTTAGACGTCATGAGTTCTGGACTCAAAATACTTCCATAAAACCATTAAAGATTTGACCTTCTGAATTCTCAGCTCTAATTTCATATTCACCCATTATCAGATCAAATGTCACAGTTTCCCCTACAGATATTGACGGAATCAGCAAGGATTCTCCGGAAGCAATATTGACGAATTGAATGGAATACTCTCCTTCATAAAAATTGGAGCTGAGCGTAAGAGAACCTTCAGAGTAAGTGACTTCAAGGAAATTTCTTGAAGGGATACGTTTTTTTATAGGATTGGTTTCGACTATCACCAATACCGCATCTCCATTCCCGGAAGGGTCAGATGAACTCGGCTCTGCCAATCCAGTCAACGACATCAAAAGGACACCGAAGAGAATGAGAATTCTTTTAAGATAATTTGCATTCATTTTTTTAAGCGTTCAAGTGGTTTGTAGAAAATGCAAAATTACCAATAATTCTTCATTTATCGGCTATAAAGTGCCTCTTAAAATCTATCCGAAGCAAAGGCTTATGTCTTTAATATTCAAGAATATAAACTAAACGCATCAATAAAAAATCTATCCGAGCACTTTTACATACTCATCCAGACGGGTAGAACTGCTACTTTTTATCCTTGCCTTGAGACGAGACTTCCGATTGTAGACTACACTTGTATCCTGTGAAATGATTACAGATATGGTGCGGGGACTAAATCCCAACACAAGATAAAGGAACAATCGAATCTGCTCTTCTTTCAAATCCGGAAAATCTTGCAGAAAAGAAGAATAAATGCCATCGGCATATTTGTCAACATAACAGCCGACGGTTTTTAAGAATTTATCGTCAGAAAAATCCTTTACTACAGTCTTAATTTTCTTTGAGAGATGTGATTTCTCAGACTCTACAAATTGTTTCTCATAGTATGCATCGCATAAATCATTGATCCGTGAGTATCTCTCTCTTATCACAGCTTCGAGAGATTCCGACATAGTCTTATTTTTATCATGCAAGACTTCCAATTTTTCAAGCTGAAGGGATAAATCTGAACGCAGGCTTTCAATATCCACCAACAGTTTTTCCTCTACTATGGCTTTCTTCAAGTATCGTTCGCGATACCACCATATGAGACTCAAACATATTATTACTACAATAAGCCATACCAGGGAAATAATGAGACGATCATTTTTGTCTTCAATTTCTCGCAGTTCCCTTTGGGCATTCTCATATTGACCTACCGACGAGGATACATCATTCTTTAGTATCAACGACAGCACACTGTCTTGCCTGTTTTTGTACTTCTCAAGTTCATAATATGCCTTCTTAAAATCGCCCTTATCAGCTAAAATCTTAAAGGGAGTCAAATCTTTTTCAGCAGACAAGATAGAATCTACGAAAGACTTTAAGTTAACGGGCAAGGAGTCTTTGTCAATTTTTGAGGCTACTTCAGAAATAATGTATTTATGATTGTCGGTCAATACAGAGGGATCTAACGAATTTGCCTTTGCATAGTTTTCTATTGATTTTTTATAATGTGCTAATGCATATTCGGAAGTTCCGGCAATTGAAGTCAGCACTGCGAGTTGCAGCGAATCATTCTGCTCCATAGCTAACTTTTGAAGAACTTCTATCTCTGACAAAGCTTCCTTGAATTTCCCATTATTATTGTATGCTACTGCTACATCTATACGAGTATAGTTTTTCCAATCCTCGTTTTTCCCTTTTGAGAATGCGTCGTATGCCTCTTTGGCATATCTGAGTTGAGCGGAACTATCATATAATTCTTTATAAATTGCAAGCAAACCTCGCGCACACTGACCTTGCCACATATAAAAGCCATTATCCCGCGCTATGTCAAGCCCTCTACTAAACGACACACATGCCTCCCCGAGCCGATTCGAGTTCTTTTGTATCGTACCTAAGAGGAATAGAGAGCGCGAAGCCTCTTCATTATAGCCATTAGCAAGGAAATATTTTGCTGAGGAGCTGATAAGGCTATCGTTGGTCTCATCGATGAAATTCTTATATCTGGCATGTGTCAGGAGTAGACCATAGAGAGCCCTATCATATTCCGAGGCGTTGTCAGAAGGAGAGTATGATTGAAGCATCATCAATGCTGAATCAGGATGTTGCTCCATTTTGGAATCTGCAATCTCAAGAATATGGTCGACTTTTTCATAGCATCCGGATAGCAATATCATGACAAAGAGGCTCGCCACCATGACGAGATTCTTTGCACTGCAAATGTAGCTTCTATAACGATTTTTCATAAGGATGGCAAAATTACAAAATAAATCGTATTCTTCAAAATTAGATGCTTAGCTCCTAAGCTCAATGAAAGATACCTGACACCTGAAACCTGACACCTGAAACCTGA
>CAYNPB010000051.1:6278-15505 GCA_964399005.1 uncultured Sangeribacter sp. | reverse complement strand
TTCACATGGCGGTCGTGAAGGCATGTTTTCACGAGATTTTCTTCCATTGTAATCGAAAATATTTAGAAAAAACTTCAAAAATACAAAAATCGCTTGCAAAATGCCAATCGCCTTGAATGGCATAAGCCACACGAATGTTCAAAATTAACAAAATGTCTCAAAATCCGCAAATTTTTCCCCATCTTTTTTCATCCGTGTGATGGAAGATTGAATTTTTATATATCTTCTCTTATTTCCCGGTTCCAAACCGTGAGGTATCGACATCCGTCTCCTGTGGCTTGAACCCATTAAAGCGCCAGATAAAGGATATAGAAAGACTACGCACCATATCATGCACTTTTAATTCGTAATCCTGTCCTGAAGTCTTGATTCTGAGCTTCGGATTCCAGGTGTTGAATAGATCATTGCATTTCAAAGTAAGCTCACAGCTCCTCTTTTTTCCAAATTTCCACTTGGCGCCGGCATCTATTTTCCAAAAGGAATTAAATTTCCCCGGACCCTGTATCTGACCCATTACATACGAAGCATCCAAAGATAAGGAGATTGGACATTCCTTAGAAAACAAAATTGTATTGTTGAGCGAACCATAAAACGACCACCTCTTGTTATCGAAACTTATGTCATGAAACTTAGAGCATTTTTCCTGTTTGTGCATCAAATTAGCTACTGCAACAGAATTCCAAACACTTCCCACGGCAAAGGGTGCCTGAATCTGAAGTCCAAAAGTACGTGAAAAATCAAGATTAACCGTCTGGAATAGTAATTGCAATTCGTCCGGCTGTTGATAAGGGAGTTGGACACTATATTTATCCCCATATAGCAAATAAAGTGTTGCCGCATATTTCTGCCTTAGAATATAGCTTAACTGTCCCGAATAATTCAGATATGGAAGTAGTTTGGGATTTCCTTTGATTGTTGAATAGTCATTTATATGTGAAGTTGCCCCATGAAGCTCCCAATATTGGGGATAGATGCGTTCGGTAGTAAGCGTCAGCTGAAAAATGCTCTTTGGTGTCTTGAAGTACGTTGCAGCTAACTGTGGCACAAAATTCCAATTATGCATATAATCATTATGATAGTATTCCCCCTTTGCCGAAGCACTGAAGGAGAGACCCCATTCAAACGAACCTTGAACTCCCACATAACCATCCGCTACATCTTCTTTCATTGTATCATCAAATCCATCGATATTTGGAAGTAAATATTCTTGCTGACTAAGATCATTGGAATGTTGGTATTCCAAACCATAATTGATCTGCCATGCTCCTATCTGATGCTCTTGATCTGCATAAATATGATATTTATCTATCTTTTGGCGATTGCTGGCTTTAAGCAATTCAATCCCCTTTTTTGTCATGTGTTGGCTTCTGCTTTCTTGATAATTGGTATAGTCACAGCCTAAAGTAAGCCCAAACTTTGCAGTATATTTAAGAGCTATATTATTGTATTTAGGTTGTTTCAGATAGGAATAATCATTAATGTATTCTCCAAATGTTCCGTTCGCCATGCTTTTGTTCCGATTATTCGAATTGAACTGCCCATTATAAATGATCTTAAAAGTTTTATACGCTACTGAGGCAAAGAGATTATTGGTCAGGTTTTTCCCAATCTGACGCATGTCATCGTCTACCATAATTCTTTCCCCATTGACAAGATGATTTGAGAAAGTTTCCTGCCTTTGCCAATCCTTTTCTTTAGATAATGACCAATTGGCATCAAAAGTCCAATCCTTCAAGGCATATGTAGCAGCAAAGCCTCCAAAATATGATGCGTAGCGTTCCTGATTATATGTGGCTCTTAACTGCCCCATAAGCCCGTCAATTGGCCGGGGAGTCTTCAGAATTATATTAATCACAGCACCGCTTACATGGTATTTGGCGGGTGCGGCATACATCACTTCCACACTTTTTAGCCTGTCGATTGGAGTGGAATACAGCAATTGATATAAATTCTGTATAGGCATGTTAGTCAACTCTCCATTCAGAATTATATTTAAGCCGCTTGCCCCATTAAGTGCTAACATTCCATTGTTTTCAATGACTCCGGGTATATAACCGAGTGCTTCAAGTATGTTGGTGACAGGTTTGTCCTTGACCAAAGCAGGAAGATCAACAGTCAGAATACCATCCTTGGCAGTTATCTGAGGTTTTTCACCCTCAATCACAACCTCATTCAATTCATGCGTCTGCAAACTGTCATTTACCTCATTTTGAGCGAAAGCTATCAACCCCAACATAAGCATCAAGCATAAAACAATTCCTTTCATACCTATCAATATTTTATTCATTTCTTTCTTTTTGCAAATTTACATCTATTTCAGATGGAAAGCAATATCTTTTTCCTTATTTAGTCTTATTTCATCCCTTATTTAGTCTTAAATTTGCTTTGCGGATTCCTATTATACAAAAAAAAATTGGTAATTTTGTCACTATGAAACGTTTTAAGACAATTTCTTCAATTTTCATAGTAGCCATCGCCATCATTTTTGTTGGTAATGTCTATTATATGGTAAGATTATATGCATCTATTCGCAATGCTGTAGAGAAGAATGTGATGACTGCAATTGCAGATGCTGATCTTGATGAGTTATGGTTTCGTCTTGAGTCCAAGGAGTCTACTTTCTCCATGGAGGAAGCTGAAGAAAATTATGAAAATAATTTTGATAAGAACAGAGAGATATTTGCTGGTTTAGATAATACAGGCACAATGAAAACTGAGACAAGAGTAAATGGAGAAACGGTAGATTCCCAAACACTCCGTCCTGACCCAAATCATTCCCTAAACAATATTTTTTCACAGACTATTGCCCTGCAAATTCATGCTTTAGTCGACGATTTTGCTCCTGCTGATCTTGCAGTGATGGATAGTGTTCTTACTGATAGACTGAATTCAAGATTTATTTATCCAGATTACGTTCATGTTGAGGTTGTCGATTCTATGGGCAAGGTTATTATGAATAATCCGGAAGTGAGGAGTGGAAATTTTGAGGTGTTTTCTTTTTGCTTTAATCCGGCTGATGGTTTATATTATCGCACTTACATTACCCCTCTCACTCGGCATATCTTATCTGAAATGGCTGGAGTAATTCTTACAGTCGTTCTTCTTCTTATCTCCTTTTCAATGGCTTTTTGGTATCTGATCCACACCGTCTCTAAACTCCGTTCCATAGAGGAGATGAAAGATGATTTCGTCAATAATATGACTCATGAACTGAAAACTCCTATCGCTATTGCCTATTCTGCAAACGATGCTTTGCTTAACTTCGATACCGATAACGATCCTGAGAAAAAGACTAAATATTTGAAAATTGCAAACCGCCAACTTATTCGCCTCCGAGAACTTGTCGAAAATATCCTTGCTTTGAGTATGGAAAGGAGAAAAGCAATGCAACTGAAGCAAGAACGCATCTTACTCGCTCCTTGTATAGAAGAAATTGCCTCAGCCCAAAGAATGAGGAAAGAGAAAGAGATAACAATTAATGTTGATGTGGATGACCATGTGACTATCATTTCCGATAAGAGTCATCTCTCTAATATTTTTAATAATCTGATTGATAATGCAATAAAATATTCAGGAGATATGGTGACTATCGATATTAAAGGTTCAGATGAAACTATTTCTATTTCAGACAATGGTATAGGAATTCCTGAAAAATCCATCCCATTTATTTTTAACAAATTCTATAGGGTTCCTCATGGTAATCGCCAGGATGTCCGTGGCTATGGAATAGGTCTTTATTATGTGAAAAGTATCTTAGATAAAATGGGATGGTCTATTTCTGTTAAGAGTAAAGAAGGTAAAGGAACAATATTCACGATAAAACTTAATAAGGATGAAAGGTAGGATTCTTTTTGTGGAAGATGAAGCAGATCTCTCTCTTATCGTTAGTGATACATTGAGGGAGCAAGGATATGAGGTTGTGGCAGCTGTCGATGGAATTGATGGCCTATTAAAATTCAAAAATGGTAACTTCGATATTATTATAGCGGATATTATGATGCCCGGCATGGATGGTTTTTCAATGGCTCGTGAGATTCGCAAGAAGTCACCTCATATCCCATTGATTTTTCTTACTGCAAAAAGTTCTGTTGACGACGTTGAAGAAGGATTTGAGTTAGGTGGAAATGATTATATTAAGAAACCATTTGAACTGCGGTAGCTAATCATCAGAATAAAGGCCTTGTTGCGAAGAAATGAATTAAATAGGGGTGAAAAGAATATAATTCCGATCGGTGGTTATACTTTCAATTTAGCCTCTCAAACAATTGATTTTAATGGAAAGGAGACTCAACTCTCACATTTCGAGACGAAAATTCTTGAAATGTTGGTCTCCAATAAGGGCAAGACTGTAGACGCTTCAAAACTAATGATCGCCGTATGGCAACGCGATGATCCCAGTAATCGCAATTCTCTTCATGGATACATCCACAAACTACGCCGCATTCTAAGCCAAGACCCCTCCATCACGATCATAAACCAACGCGGCTTCGGCTACCTGCTCTCATATTAGCTCTCCTTTTAATTACCAATCCTCTAAAATCAAGAAAGGGCTGCTGACATGACCGAATTCACCGCCTTATACCCTCTCGGACAAAGGTGCCCGAGACATAAGCATACGCTACAGTGCCCATCACCAGCACTCAGCGTATGCTTTTTTATTTTATACCGTCGGTGTAGCTGCATTTTGAGAGTCTTTGTGCTCTATTTTTTGCGTCAAAATTCGATGCATTGAAAGGAGCGGAAATTGGCTGAAATTCCCAAAAAATTCCATCAGAAGTGTTAAAATGGGTGTTTTTGGGGTGTTTTAACACTTCTGACGACCTAAAAAAATCCATCAAGATGAATTTAAGAACTTTTTGGGGTTGCAAAATATGATAGTTTTTTTTATCTTTGCAGTCAAATTTATGGATACGTTATGATAATATCCCTCAGGGTAAAAAATTTCTTTTCATTGCGCGAGGACGCGGTGCTTGACTTTACTGTCGACTCCGCGTCGCGCAGGAATATGAACCCACTTGCTGAAAATATCATTGATATAAATGGTGATAAGATTGTCAATATATTAGGACTTTTCGGAGGAAATGCCGCCGGAAAATCTAATATTATTAAGGCAATGGCTTTCAGCCGGAATCTAATACTGCGCTCTCATCTTTCAAATGAGGGTGATGAATTTGATTTCCAACCTTTTAAATTTGATAAGGATAAACCTTCGGAGTTCTATATAAATTTTATAGCTGAAGGAGTGGAGTATGAATATTCATTTACTATAAAAAAAGAGAAAATAATTTTCGAAAGTCTTTACTATTATCCGAACCGAAGAAAAGCTAAAGTTTTTGTAAGAGAATCAGGTAACAAATATTCTTATGGAAAGGGGCTGATTCCACGTCCGGGAGAAATAGAAGCAAATACGGGATCAAAAACCTTGTTCCTGAGTCGAGCAAGCTCAATGAATAGATCCATACCAAAATCAGTCTATAACTTCTTCCTACAAAATATCATTACTGAAATAGAGGGTTTCGATCTCAGTAAAATTAATAGAGAAGATTTTGAGATGTGTCTTCCAATTTTGCTCAAAGCCCTTGAGGTTAGCGACAGCGACATCATTGACATCAGATGGGATGAGACAATAGCCGGACAAATGCGACTGCTTAGTTTCCACAAAGAGAATCCGGAAATTGCATTTGACTTCGATAAAGAAGAATCGGAGGGAACAAAAAGGTTGATGTTTATTCTTTTGGTTCTTTTCAAGAAACTTAAGAATGGATGCACAGTCTTTTTAGATGAATTTGATCTAAAGTTGCATTTATATCTTGCTGAGTTTATCTTGGAAGCAATACGAGCTTCTAAAAGGATGCAGCTTGTATTCACAAGCCATAATCCTATGCTTCTTGATACCACTAAACTGAGACCCGAACAAATCGTTATGGTCACAAAGCATGCTGACGGAAATTCAGAATTTGTGCCTCTTTCAGATTATGAAGGTATAGATCGTATATCTGATTTAAGGAAAGCATATTTACAAGGAAGATTTGATGGTGTGCCATATATAGGGAATATAGAAACCTTGATTTCAAATGTTTTCGAAGAGTCATGAGAGAGCGAAAATATAAGAAGTCAAGAAAGCCGCATAGGGTGTTTCTTGTGGTGTGTGAAGGGGAATCGGAGGAAGAATATGTCAATCTCTTAAAGAAGCATTATAGACTCCCGATCACCATCAAGACTAAAGTAAGTGGGAATGCAGTGTCTGCAAGGCTGGTGGCCCAATATTTGAAGGAACTTGGATTGACTAAGAATGATGATTACCAAGTCTTTTTCGTTTACGATGCGGATGTAGAATGTATTGTAGAAAAACTGCTGAGCATTCCCGGAACAGCAATATTATCTAATCCGTCGATAGAATTATGGTATATGCTTCACTCTAAAGATTATAGGAGATACATTAAATCAGATTCTACTTTGATGGAACTGACGACGAGCCATCCGGTATGGAGGACATATATGAAAGGAAAATTGACATTGGAACAGCAAAAGCATTTGCTCGCAAATAAGGAGGAAGCGTGCAGGAGGGGAGCGAAGATGATTTGGCCGACTAATCCATCTTCAAATATGCATGAATTTATAAAAGTTTTGGAGGCTGAAATATGCTGAAATTCCCAAAAAATTCCATCAGAAGTGTTAAAATGGGTGCTTTTGGGGTGTTTTAACACTTCTGACGACCTAAAAAAATCCATCAGGATGAAATTTAGGGATGATGGAGTCTGACTGAATTCAATTATTTTTTGTATTTTTGCATGAAAATTCGGATGATATGAACTATGCTATATATCTTGGGAGAAGGTTGGCTTTGGGAAGCGGCGGACGAAAGGCAAGTCCGGGAGTGAAAGTAGCTACCGCCGCAATCGCTCTTTCAGTGGCAGTCATGGTGGCTTCCATTGCCATTGTGTTGGGATTCAAAAGGGAGATAACCGACAAAGTTATTGGTTTCACATCGCATATAGTGATGACGGTCAACACTGCAACTGAAACCGACAACATTATCACCCTCACTCCTACTCTTAAAAAAATTCTTGATTCCCAAGAGGGGATTAAAGATTATTCACTTCAGATTTCTATCCCTACTATACTGAAAACACCAAATGATTTCAAGGGTGTCTTCCTAAAGACTCTTGAAGACAAGGCGACGACGGAATTTCTAAGGAGAAACCTTATATCCGGTCAGATTCCCGATTATTCACAAGATAGCACACGCCTCGATGTAGTTCTTTCCAGAATGGCGGCCAACCAATTGGGATTGAAACAGGATGAAAAGGTTGACTGCTATTTCATTAATGATGATGTCAAAGTGCGTCGAATAAAAATAGCAGGTATCTTCGATTCTCATTTCGATGCTTTTGACGATCTGATGGTGTATGGTGGTAGAGGACTGGCGGAAGCATTCACCGGACTTAAGCCAAACCAAGGATCTTGCATACTGATTAATACTACAGATTTCAGTAAACTTGACGAGGAGACTTCCAACATTCAAAACTCGCTTAACAAGGCTCTTGCCGACGGCCTTATTTATAAGAGCTACTATCTTGAAAATGCCCATGTGCAGGGAGCAAGCTATTTCCATTGGCTTGCCATGCTTGACACTAATGTGATTGTGGTGCTGACACTCATGATGATTGTGGGGTGTGTAACTCTTGTGAGCGGTATGCTTACTATAATTCTTGATAAGAAAAGATTTATCGGACTTATCAAGGCATTGGGGGCATCCAATGGGAAAGTGCGACAGATATTCGTCTATCTTGCCTTAAGGGTAGCCTTGTTAGGCATGTTGATAGGCAATGTCCTGATATTTGGCATATTGCTGATTCAAGACAAATATCATATTTTCAAACTTGACGCTTCAAGCTATTACATAGACTTTGTGCCGGTGGAGATGAATTGGATGGCGTTCATTCTCCTTAACTTAGGAGTATTGGCTGTGATTTACTTCACACTTATATTCCCAAGCCGAATAATAGCAAAGATCTCACCCTCCGAAACAATGCGCAGCGAATGAAAAATAATATTGATAAAAAGGAAAAACTTTGGAATTCAGAATACATGAAGGTAATGCTCTGCAATTTCCTTCTATTCTTTGCATTCTATTTGCTCACTCCCCTTCTTCCTCTTTACCTCGATGCCGAGTTCAAGGCTGACAAGGACTTGATAGGAGTGATATTATCAGGATATGTTGTCGCTACCCTACTCATTCGCCCATTCAGCGGATTTGTAGTCGACACTTTCGACAGAAAAAAAGTGCTGATGCTCTGCTTTTTCTTCTTTTTCTTATGCTTCAGCGGATATTTAGGTGCCAGCACCCTCCTGATGTTTTTTATAGTGCGAACTATGCATGGCATCCCTTTTGGAGCCACAACAGTAGCCAACAGTACTGCAGCCATCGATGTGCTACCCTCGAGCCGGCGCAATGAAGGAATAGGATATTACGGACTGAGCAATAACTTAGCAATGGCTGTGGCTCCGAGCGTGGGCATTTATATCTATCATCTTACCAACAACTTCACCCTCCTTTTCTGGCTCTCCTTAATTCTTGCCTTCCTTGGATTTCTCTGCAGCACATCGGTAAAAATACCGAAGAAGATGAAAGTGGAAGGGAAACCTAAGTTCAGTCTTGACCATTTCTTTTTGGGAAGAGCTTGGCTCTTAGCGGTGAACATCTGCTTTTTTGGAGCATGTTGGGGTCTGATGAGCAACTATGTGGCCCTGTATGGCAAGCAGGAACTTAACATAACAGACGGCACCGGCATTTTCTTCATGATTCTTTCAGCCGGACTTTTTACCTCCCGACTCTTTGGAGCCAAGAGTCTTCGTAAGGGTAGACTGACTCATAATGCTCTAATAGGAGTATTATTGTCGCTCGTAGGATATGGGATGTTTGCTTTTGTAGTGACACCGTGGAGCTTTTATCTGTCGGCACTGCTGATAGGTCTGGGCAACGGGCAAATGTATCCGGCGTTTCTGAATATGTTTGTCAAAGTGGCTCGGCATGACCAAAGAGGCACGGCAAACTCATCCATTCTCATATCCTGGGACCTCGGAATGGGGCTTGGAATCCTTATAGGAGGAGTTATTGCCGAGAATGTGGGATTTGCAGAAGCCTTCCATGTGACAGCATTCATGCAGGCCGGAGGAGCTTTGCTTTTCATACTTTTCACACGTTCATTTTTCGAACGACGCCG
>CAYNPB010000051.1:0-6178 GCA_964399005.1 uncultured Sangeribacter sp. | reverse complement strand
GAAAGTTTCACATTTTTTAAGGGTTTACGGGTTGGCTGTGAGAGGAATTTTTGGTAATTTTGCATATTATGAATTCCAAGAGATACCTTACATTGCTGGCTGCCGGCGCAATTTCATTAGGAGTTTGCGACTGGATCGGCCTTCCAAATATATTGAATACAGAGTTTTTCGAGACTTCCCAGGCTTCTGCAGCCAAGAAGAAAACTTCGAAAAAGAGGAGTACAAAGAAAAAGTCGACAACAACGAAAGCAAAATCGACATCTAAGAAAAATACTAAAAAAAGTAGCCGCACAAGAAAGAAAAGAACAACTGTCACGGCTCCAAGAGCTACAGCTACATTGCCGCCAGCAGAGACTCCAAGCAATGACTCATTGACACTCACCATCAATGAGCGTCTGCTCAAACTCATACCCAAGAGTCACAATCCCGGAGGACTTAGAGTGAACAGCGTCAAGACTGATTCCGTCTCTAACAAGGCTATATTCAGTCTTAATGAAAACTTCACCTATCTTCCCATCAACAAGGAATATATAGAGCAACTTGAAGGTCAGGCAAAGGAAGCGATGCCCGACTCACTTTCCGACTTCGCAATTGAACTCAGGGTGAGTGGCAAACCTCTCTCCTACTATATCAACACCATTGATAAACTTCCGAAAGAATTCCGGACCAATATTCCTTTTGTGAGAACTGCCGAACCACTTTCTCCAATCACCAAAGGTATGCAAGGAGACAATGTGGCTATGTGGCATAGCCATGGCAGATATTATAAACCGGCTAACGACAACTGGTATTGGCAGCGCCCATTTCTTTTCCAAGCGGTAGAGGATACATATACTTTAGGCTACATACTCCCCTATGCAGTACCAATGCTCGAAAATGCCGGTGCATATGTCATGCTGCCACGGGAGAGGGATATCAATCCAATTGAGGTGATCGTAGACAATGATCAGCCGGAGGATGGAAGTATCCTTTATTCTCAGAACACTTATTTTGAGACTAACGGACATCAGAAATGGACTACCGGAGAAGGGGAAGGTTTTATCTATGACCTCCCTGACTTCAGAGATACGGAGAATCCATTTGAAAACGGCACCTACCGCGTAGTCAATACCACCAAAAGCGGGAGTCCGTCTACAGCGGCATGGGTAGCGGATATTCCTGAATCGCGTGAATATGCTATCTATGTAAGCTACAAGTCCTTGCCCAATTCTGCTGAAGATGCACGTTATACCATCAATTATGACGGAGGATCGGAAGACATACTCGTCAATCAGAAAATGGGTGGCAGCACATGGATTTATCTCGGCACTTATCCGCTTTCTGAAGGATATGATGAAGAGAATCCTACAGTAGTATTGACCAGCCGTTCTGAAAAGGGTGGAGAGACTGTTGTGACTGCCGATGCTGTAAAGATAGGTGGCGGTATGGGAAATATAGCCCGCTCTCCCAAGCGCAGCGATGTGCTTTGGAACAACGTCATCCAGACATATGGCACAGATTCTATTGCAGTGGATGAAATAGTGGCAGATATCGCAGCTACCTCCGACAAACCGGTAGCCGCCGACAATCCCTTCAGAAAAGAAGAGATTCAAAAAGCCATGGCTAATGAGCCGATATTCAAGACTTCCGGACTTCCACGCTGGCTCGAGGGGGCAAGATATTGGCTTCAGTGGGCCGGTATGCCGGATTCGATTTATGCTCCTTACGCGGGAACAGATGATTATAAAGATGACTATACAAGTCGCGGACTATGGGTGAATTATCTTGCCGGTGGGTCAAGAGTGCTCCCCAATGAGAAAGGACTTGGCATACCGATCGATGTAGCTATGGCTTTGCATAGCGATGCCGGCAAACGCGCTGATGATACTTTCGTAGGAACTCTCGGCATATATTTCACCAACGGAAACATCAATTACGCCGATGGAACTCCCCGAAAGAATTCACGCACAATGACCGATATGCTGATGCGTCAGATCACCGGAGACATACGCGCTAAATATGAGCCGGAATGGACCCGGCGCCCGATGTGGGACAAGTCGTATGTAGAGGCGCGGGTACCAGAAGTGCCCACTACTCTCATTGAGCTATTGAGTCATCAGAACTTTGCGGATATGCAATATGGCAACGACCCTCGCTTCAGATTTACCGTAGGACGCGCCATCTATAAGGCTCTCGCACGCTTTATCGGTGAACGAAAGGATAGAAAAGTAGTGATCCAACCACTTCCTGTAAAGAACTTCGCTATCCAAAAGACAGGCAAGAGCACCTACCGCCTATCCTGGCAACCGACTCATGACGAACTTGAGCCAACTGCAATGCCTACAGGATATATCGTAATGGAGAGAAGCGGAGAAGATATGAGTTTTCATAAAATAGGTGAAACTACAAGACCGCATTTTGAAATCCGCGCTGAAGATGATGAGATTCATTCATTCAGAATAATAGCCTATAACGAAGGAGGCCGCTCGTTCCCTTCCGAAACGCTTGCGTTTCGCCATGTCAACAATGAAACGCATCCTGTGCTTATAATAAATGGCTTCACAAGGATAAGTGCACCGGCCATAATCAATGAAGGGGACTATTCCGGATTTGACACTGCCAATGATTTTGGTGTGCCTTATATTCAGGATGTGTCGTTTACCGGCTATCAGACAGAATTCCACAGAAGTGCAGGGGAAAGTTTTGGAAAGAGCAGCGACAGAAATGTAGCATCTGTAATTGCCGGAAATACTTTCGACTATCCATCGGTGCACGGATGTTCTATTGCTGAAGCAGGAAAGGGATTTGTAAGCACAAGTCTCGGCGCTGTAGAACAAGGTAGCATCAATCTTTCGGATTATAAGACCATTGATCTGATTCTCGGTAAACAAAAAGCAACTACAATCGGGCGAGGAAACAATGGTGCAGACTTCATAGCCTTTCCAAAGAAGTTGCGTAATGCATTGACAAGTTTTCTTGATAAAGGAGGTGACCTGATAGTAAGCGGACAGTATGTGGCAAGCGACTTAAGAAGCACACACAGCGACTCTGATGCAGCACTGTGGGGAGAACAAGTGTTAGGAATAACAGTGCCTGATTCTATTGCGCCTACGATTGGGGGAAAGGTAGATGGAATGGCTTCCCCTCTTAAGTCATCGCTTGAAAGCAGACGCTATTCTTATTCCAACACACTGAACTCAGATTGCTATATTGTGGAGCATCCCGATGCTCTCATTCCCACTTCGGCAGCAGACGAAGCAGCAACGTTCCTTCGCTTCAGCGACACGGATGCGAGCGCCGGACTGCTGATAAGGGATGGAAAATCGCGAAGGGCTATCATGAGCGTTCCTTTTGAGTCTATTACCGATGAGACTCAACGCAATCAGTTGATGAAGGAATTGCTTGAGTGGATTGAAAAATAATTATGAATTTTGAATTTTGAATAAGTTCTCCCTCTTTTGGGGTGAGGGCTGTTAATAAGACAAGATGATCCAGTTTGAAAATATAAGTCAGCTAAGGGAGGAGATCTTCCAAAATGGCCTTGACCAGTTTATCTTTGTTAAATTGGGCAATAAGGAGGTGAGAATGTATCCGAACTCCGAAAAAAGAATGCGGGAACTCGCTGTGGTATGCGACGTTCCTCTCACCTACGCATGGTATAAGGAAGTTGCGGAAGATGGGACAGTGAGCAATCATCCTACCATTGACTATCAACTTGGATCGCTTCGTGATGATTTCGATTTCGGATCGGTAGTGCTTCTTAACGCTGCTGATGTGCTCAATGCTTCGGAAGACTTTGAAAAAGAATATGATGAGCTTCCTGATGGAGGATGGTATGCTTTGCGACTGAGGATGCTTACGGGTCGTGGGGCTTTGTGTATCAACGAGTATCTTTATGAACAGACCAAGACAGACTATCGCAAAAGCGGAGATCAACAGCATGATTATGTCAATCCTAAGAATGCAGACTATCAGAAAGCAATGGAGATGGTATGTCGGGCTCATCTGCGCGAGATCAATGCCCTTGTTAATGAACCTAAACCGGCAGAGGTTGGAGCATCCTTTTTTGCTGCCGAGGCAAGCGTCATAATACCGGTGCGCAACCGTGTTTCGACCATTATGGATGCCGTAGGTTCGGCATTGGCTCAGTTGACAGATTTTCCATTCAATGTGATAGTGGTAGACAACGGAAGCACCGACGGCACAAGGCAGGCTCTTCTTTCTGTGCCTGATGAGCGTCTGCATGTGATTCTTGCTGAAGAAGATGAAGGTCTCGGGATCGGGGGATGCTGGAACAAGGCAATCGAATCGGAGATGTGCGGACGTTTTGCCGTGCAACTTGATTCTGACGATGTCTACTCCGGAAGCGACACGCTTCAAAGAATAGTTGACAAATTCTATGAAGAAAACTGCGCAATGGTGGTAGGGAGCTATACCCTTACGGATTTTGACATGAATGTCATTCCTCCGGGTCTTATAGCTCACAATGAATGGACGGCTGATAATGGAGCCAACAATGCACTGCGCATCAACGGCTTTGGAGCACCACGTGCATTCTACACTCCTATTGCAAGGGAAATACTGTTTCCGAACGTCTCGTATGGAGAAGACTATGCAATGGCATTGAGAATCTCCCGCACATGGAAGATAGGCAGAATCTACGAGTCTATCTACAATTGCAGGCGATGGAGCGGCAATAGCGATGCTGCTCTGCCAATAGAGAAGACCAATGAGAATAACATATATAAGGACTTCTTGCGCACCATAGAACTTTTAGCGCGAATCCGTGAAAATATGGATGAGGTAGCTTTTTAGGTGTCAGGTGTCAGGTGTCAGGTTTCAGGTGTCAGGTTTCAGGTGTCAGGAGTCAGGTTTCAGGGGCCAGGAGTCAGGTTTCAGGGGTCAGGTGTTAGGTTTCAATTTTGATTAGAATGTTGGAGTTTATTGATTCGCAGTTGGCCGATTGGCCATTGGCAAGGGAGAATTATCAAGCTCTCGGGAAGACTGAGCGCAGGAGTATGCAGATAGGCGACCTGACGGTCGGAATCCAGCATAATCCGGCACGTATCGTGTCGACTGCCGCGAAGACAGATGCTAAGACACTTGCCGAGCGTCCTTGCTTCCTTTGCTCCCAAAACAGGCCTACACAGCAAGTGGGAATTGAAATTGCCGAGGGTTGGGAATTGCTTCTTAACCCCTATCCTATTTTCCCAACCCATTTTACTATTGTAAGTAAGGAACACAGACCGCAAGAAGGATTCCCTCTCGATATGGTGATAATGGCGGAAAAACTTCCGGGACATACAGTGTTTTTCAATGGGAAACGAGCCGGAGCTTCTTGCCCGGATCATATGCATTGCCAGGCAGTCAAGACGCATGAACTTCCATTGATGCAACTGATAGAGAATCGGCATAAGCTTGATTCAGGAAGAGTAGCCACATCAAAGACACTCGGACTTGAGATGCCATTCGGCTTTGTAAGCATAATCATCACTCCAGATTTGGAAGGGATGTCGCAATTGGCAACTATAGAAGAGACTATAGGGAAAGAATACATAAATGAAGGAAACCTGAATGCTTTTATATGGATTGACAATGAGAGACAATTGAGAGTTTGTGCAGTGCGCAGGAGAAAGCATAGGCCTTCTTGCTATGGCACAGATGACGGCCAATATATGATCTCTCCAGGATGTATAGACATGGCAGGAGTATTGATAGCGCCATTGAAAAAAGATTACGATGAGCTGACGGAAGAAGACGTAAGGAAAATATACACCGAATGCGGAGAATTTCCTGATTAAACTCTTTTTAATGATATTTATTTGTGGATATGGATGGAATTTGTTAATTTTGCGAATTGAAACGGATTATTAAATAAATATTACCGACATGAGAAAGAATATTGTAGCAGGCAACTGGAAAATGAACACCACTCTTGACGAGGGTGTAGAACTTGCTGATGCAGTCAACAGCGCACTTAAGGCAAAGAAAGCTAACTGCGAGGTAGTGATTTGCGTTCCTTTCACTCACCTCACTTCAGTGCATGGAGTTATTGACGCTGACCTTCTTGGTCTTGGCGCAGAAAACTGTTCAGAGCATGAAAGCGGTGCATATACCGGTGAAGTGAGTGCTCCTATGGTGAAAAGCACAGGTGCTACACACGTTATTCTTGGCCACAGCGAACGTCGTCAGTATTTTG
>CAYNPB010000050.1:0-15635 GCA_964399005.1 uncultured Sangeribacter sp. | reverse complement strand
ATATCGCCAAAGAAGGCACCACCGGCATCGAAGCAGCAGACTATGCAGAAGATAGCACAGTGACAGTATATACGCTGCAAGGACAATTAGTGAAGTCGGGAGTATCCGCAGCAGAAGCACGCGACGGTCTGAATCCCGGTATCTACATCATCAGTGGCAAGAAGATGATCATCAAATGATCATTATCAGCCACCACAAAATAAAAGGGCGCTCTATGAGCGTCCTTTTATTTTGTAGGTGTCAGGCTTCAGGTGTCAGGTATCAGGTGTCAGGTGTCCAGTGATCTCAGCCATTAAACCTAAACCTGAAACCTGAAACCTGACACCAGAAACCTGACACCAGGCTTAGTTATTTTGGAACAGCTGCTTGATTGAGCCGAGGGAGGAAAGTACGGAAGTTGCCTCGTAGGGGATATAGACAGTCTTATTGTCCTGCCCCTCTGCCATTGACTTCAATGTCTCGATATATTTCTGAGCGAGCATATAGGCAGCAGGATCTGTCTGCGACTGAGCCACTGCGTCAGCTACATTGCGAATGGCGTCAGCCTCTGCCTGAGCGCGGAGCACCTGAGCCCTCGCTTCACCCTCTGCCTTGAGAATAGCCGCCTGTTTTTCCGCCTCCGCCTTATTTATCTGCGACATCTTTTGACCTTCTGAGCGAAGAATAAGCGACTGCTTCTCACCCTCTGCATTCAGGATTTCAGCACGACGGTTACGCTCTGCCTGCATCTGCTTCTCCATGGCCACACGCACACTTTCCGGAGGAGTGATGTCTTGAAGCTCTACGCGATTCACCTTGACGCCCCATTTATTGGTGGCATCATCAAGAATAGACTGGAGCTTTGCATTGATGGTATCGCGCGAAGTGAGAGTCTCATCAAGTTCCAATTCGCCGATCACATTTCTCAGAGAAGTCTGAGTCAACTTCTCGATAGCATTCGGAAGATTGTCGATCTCATAGACAGATTTCTTAGGGTCTACAATCTGGAAATAGAGAAGGGCGTTGATCTCGGTGGTGACGTTATCGCGGGTGATGACTTGCTGAGAAGGGAAATCATATACCTGCTCGCGAAGGTCGATGACCGTAGTGGTCGACACCCGCACTCCGCCACGCCCGAAGGCGCCTCCCGGTTCGATGCGACGTGTATAGATCACTTTCGGCTTGTCGATGAAAGGAATTATGAAATTCAGACCCGGCTGAAGCACAGAATGAAACTTGCCAAGGCGTTCCACTACTTTAGTCTCTGACTGAGGCACTACCTTAATGCCTGCCATGATGACCACCACGACAAGGATAAGGATAACGGCCGCTACGATAATTGTTGTCATAATATATAGCTTTTATCAATTCAAAATTCAAAATTATGATATCTCCAAAGCAAATTGAGTAGTAAGCACGCTCCGCGTGCGTCTTTAAGCGTCGCAATCCCCCAAAAAGATCCCCTCCGCGCCCTCCGCCCCTCTGCGCCCTCTGCGTGATCCCCAAAAAAAGAAGATTCTCAATTCTCAATTATTCCCAGTTGGTTCGACTGAAAGGATTATGGAGTCGTAGCCGACTACACGTACTTCCTCACCCGGAAGGATAGGAGCGCCATGCTTGGAGGGTCGCACTTGCCAAATATCACCGTCGATTCTCATTCGTAAGCAATCTGGAGCCTCAAACACTACACCGGTCCTTCCTATGAGTGCATCCATTCCTGTAGCTCCATGCTCTGCCCCTTTATGCAAGGCTTTGATGAGTCGATGACGCCAGCGATAAGTGGTAGCATAAAGCAGTGTGGTGAAAACCACGAAAGCAAGGATAGTCACTATCCAGTCTCCACCGAGCAAGGCAGCCACCATGGCAGCTAATGCTCCGGTGCCGACATAAAGGCATGTAGTAGACATGGTCAGCAGTTCCGCAACAAGGAATCCTGCTCCCAATATTAGCCAAAAACTCCAGAGTCCCATAAATTCATTTTTTTTCTTTTAGACAAAGATAATCAAATTTCCCTTACCTCACAAAAAAATCAACCATTCTTACTCAAAATTCCAAATATTTTATTAATTTTGCATAACGGCACTAATACCGCCTTAAATCACGACACTTCAGAACTAAACCTAAATATTTAAGACAATGGTTAATTTTTCACTTGAGGGCAAAGTAGCTCTCGTGACCGGTGGCGTATATGGCATCGGTTTCGCTATCGCTAAGGCTTTGCATGAAGCCGGAGCAAAAATCGTCTACAACTGCAACACCCAAAAATCAATGGATCTCGGCATTGCCAACTATAAGGAAGCCGGTATTGATGCCAAAGGCTATCTCTGCGACGTGACTGACGAAGCAGCAGTGAAGGCTATGGTGGAAGATGTTGAGAAGACTATAGGCACCATTGACATCCTTGTAAACAACGCAGGCATCATCAAGCGTATTCCGATGACCGATATGGACGTGAAAGACTTCCGTCAAGTAGTCGACATCGACCTTGTGGCTCCTTTCATCTGTGCAAAGGCTGTGATTCCGGGCATGATCAAGAAAGGACATGGCAAGATCATCAACATATGCTCTATGATGAGCGAGCTCGGCCGCGAGACTGTCAGCGCATATGCTGCAGCAAAGGGTGGCCTTAAGATGCTCACACGCAACATATGCTCAGAATTTGGCGAGCACAATATCCAGTGTAACGGTATCGGCCCGGGCTATATCGCAACTCCGCAGACTGCTCCTCTCCGTGAGATACAGCCCGACGGAAGCCGTCATCCTTTCGACCAATTTATCATCGCTAAGACTCCGGCAGGGCGCTGGGGCACACCGGAAGATCTTATGGGACCGGCAGTGTTCCTCGCATCTGACGCATCTGATTTCGTAAATGGCCACGTGCTCTACGTAGACGGCGGCATCCTCGCTTACATCGGCAAACAACCATGAATGAGGAATTTAAAGAAGTAGCGGAAAGCTACACCCTACCGGAAGCCATCAAGGAAGCCCAGCGATGCCTCCACTGCAAGGTGCCGGGCTGCAAGAAAGGGTGCCCCATCAGCAACGACATTCCTGACTGGATCGGCGAACTGGCTCATGGTAATTTCGGCAACGCAATAGAAATCATACACAACCGCAGCAATCTTCCGGCAGTATGCGGCCGTGTCTGCGCCCATGAGCGCCAGTGTGAAGGAAATTGTGTACTCGCTAAGAAAGGTGAGGCTATCCATATTGGAAAGCTCGAACGCTTCGTAGCCGACTTCGACAGCGAAGCCGGATGGAGCCATGAGAATATCCCGGAGAAGACTCGCGGACGTGTGGCAGTGATCGGTTCAGGACCTGCAGGCCTGACAATCGCCGGCGACCTATCACGCCAAGGATTCCATGTGGAAATCTTCGAGATGGGTATCGAACCGGGAGGAGTCCTTATGTTCGGCATTCCGGAATATCGTCTGCCAAAAGAAGTGGTGCGCCGTGAGATCAAGAAAATCGAGAATCTGGGCGTAAAGATCCACAACCGCACCACAATCGGGCAGAACTATACCATCGACCGCCTCTTCGAAGAGGGATTTGACGCCATCTTCATGGGCACCGGCACAAGCCGCCCCAAAACTCTTCCGATAGAAGGCGGAACTCACCCGGGTGTGCGACAGGCAGTATGGTTCCTACGCCGTGTAAGCCTCTTCAATCAAGGGTTTATCACGAGAGACGAGGTTGTAATCGGAGAAGGCGACAAAATCGCCGTTATCGGATGTGGCAATACGGCTATGGATGCCGCGCGTTCAGCGCTCCGAATGGGAGCTTCAGAAGTGACCGTGATCTATCACCGCAACATCGACACCATGTCGGCTCTGCGTGCAGAATATGATGAAGCCGTAGAGGAAGGCGTCAAATTCCTTTGGAACACCAACGTAAAGAAAGTGAACGGCGCAGAAGGTCTGCAACTCGAATCAATCGTCATTGACGAGAACGGAAAAGAAAGAGTAATGCCGGTCGACCGCGTGATTATGGCAGTGGGATCAGCTCCCGCATCCCGTATCGTAGACTCAACGGAAGGAATTGAAGTTGACGACCGCGGTTATGTATTGACACGTGAGACTCCATATGGCATGACAACCCGAAAGGGTGTCTTCGCAGGCGGCGACGTCACCAACCGACCCGCAACCGTGGTCCATGCAATGCAAGATGCAAAGAAAGTGGCTGAAAGCATCGCCAAATATATAGATGCCATCAAGCTGCTGGAGACTATCGGATGATAAGTTACGCCATGCTATTATAATAAGAAAGAGGCTTGACGGCCTCTTTCTTATTATTTTATCACATTATCTCACGATAGTTGTCAATCGTACTCCTAAGCCTATCCACCATCATAATCTGCAGTTCCCGAGGTGATATAACTATAACGTCGGGGCCCATTGCCATCAGTTCGCTCACGAGTTCGTAGTTGATCTTCAGCTCATAGCGGAATATCGAATAGAAATCATGTATCTCCTCTTTCTGGGTGCGATGCAGCGGAAGGGCTCGCAGATATTTGGCTCGTGTAGCCGTAGTCTGAATCACTACTTCCCTAACTCCTGCATGAGACATTGTCACCCCTACGATATTGCCGAAGAAATCTTCCATATTAATACCGGAGGGCATCACATACTGATTATCTGTGACCTCCATTTCCGTGACCCGATCCAAGGCATAAGTGCGGAGTCCACCTCCTGACTTCTTTCCGAACATATACCATCGCTGCTTGTAGAGCTTCAGGAAATATGGGGAGAAGAGTATCCCTACTTCCGGTCGCGAACGTGCAAAACCGGCATAGGTGAAGACTACTTTATGGTTTTTTCTCATTGCTGTGGCCACCACCGGCAGAAATGCTCTTGCAGAGGGGATATCTTCTATTTCTACACGGGCAGAGGAAGTGCCGAGTTCCTGAATGGCATTGGTGACGGCGGAATTATTCATCGTCCACTCAGCAAACTGCTTCACATAGGGAGAATCTTTCGAGTCTATCCTATAGAAGCCATCGTTGGTGCATTGTATCTCAACGCTGAAAGTATCCTCGATAGCACGGCGATATTTATAGAAAGTGCGATCAGCCAGAGGGAGTCCTCCTGAGTATTCAATCTTTTGTTTCCATAATTCGTTGAGATCCTTCTTCGAGATCTTGCCATGCTTCAGGATTGTATCGACAATCCAGATATAAATCGCAACCTTATCCTTCGCCATATTTACGTATTCTGAGTTTCAATACGCAAATTTAGAAAAAAAAACATACACTGGAAAGGACTAATTCGATTCTTTTATTTTATTTTGGCACTCCACGAGGGTATCAGTCCATTCTTGGAATGATCTGATATCGGCTCTATCCCATGCAAATCCCCAATAATAATTGAGGGTGTCGGTAGGATTGACAGTTGATTGGGCGAGGATATGCCCTTCTGACTGATAGACGGTGTCTACCGGATTGAGGAAAATAAGACCAAGCATAGCTTTTCCATTGTCGGGGCCTTGCGTCGGGTCGGCATATGCCACAATACCTTTCTCACGGTCAGTGAATGGGCTGCCGGCATCTCTCAAAGGGAATCCTGCCACAATTTTCCTCGGAGCAGAGAGTCCGTCATACCAAACCTTTGTCTTATTGAGATGCGAATTCGATTCGAGAGAAATAAGACGATGCTCCACCACATTATGGTCATTTCCAACCTGGCGAGGAGGGAAATCCAAGCGGACTGTGAAACGCCGAGGTCCATTTTCAAGTATTTCCGCTTTTTCATAACACCATGGATAGCAGATGGTGTCAGCATCGAGCAATGCAGCCACTCCGGCTCCGAGTGTCGGACCTACAGCATAGCAGTCCATGCCAAGTCCGTGGTCGATATGATATGAAAAAGAATTGATGAAATCATCGGCAAGCTTGCGGTCGATAGCACGAAGAGAATCTACTTTCCTCCAGGTAGCCGGATCAGTCTCAACAGAATACAATTTTTCAAGAATCAATTCATCGGTGGGATGCTTGAAAAATATATCATAGCCGTATGCTTTCTCTTTTTTTGCTTGCGTGGCGGGACCATATATGCGGAAACCTACAAGCTCATTTTCCCAAGCCACATCATCGGCTCTTTCAGGATATATACGGCCGCTCACTACTGCCGGCTTCTCCGGCTGATTGCCAAATGATGCCAGCACGAATATCGAGAGCCCGCAAAGGATTGCTTTCCAGGCCTTACGATATAAATTATGCACGCCGAGACTCGTCACGAGCTTCGGCGAACATTCGAACCTAAAAGTTTTGTATAACCTATCTTTCATAAATTAACATAATATTAACCTAACCATATTCTTAAAATAACCTATATGTCTAACGTGTTTTTCATTAATATATTCGCACGACGTAGCTATATTACTCATCCAATATTGATTTTTTTCAAAAAAAAATTGAAAAATTTCTTCAATCAGCATTCAGATCAGTGATTTGCAGGGATATCAGAGGTCAGAGTCTTGAATTTTCCGCCACTCACCTTTCCTACCACATTGTTTTTGGCAAGAGTGCTATGATATAGATCTCCGTCTCTTTTCAACAAGCTTCCGTGAATCATGGTCACTTCGGAAGATTTTGCCGGATCCGTGCCCTCATCGTAAGTGACAGCGAGCATATAGGCATCTGTGGCCCACCCATCAGCCTCGATCCATGAATTGAGATGCATGAGGCGCCCGTCGGCAAGTTGGTTGATATAGAGATCAGTTACTTTGCCATTATCAATGGTGCGTATTCCTATCCAGTCTTTTCCTTCTCTTCTTGTCATCGTAGGGAGATTCTTTTGATCCGGAGAGTCCTTAAGAATTATGGCGTTGACACCCTTCACCTTATCCGTGACTTTAGGGAGATGAAGAGAATAATACTGCTCGGTTGCCTTAAGGTCTTCGGTTGGAGCATCTATGATCTCCCACCAGAGCATATTAGGATAGTCATGCACATAATTACTCGGTGCGAGAGGCTCCGGATAAAGGGGACGCAAAACTACTGAAGACTCTCCCGATGTGATCTCAAGGTCTCCTCCGCGTTTTTTGACTTCTCCTCCGGGATGCCATAGCCACTCGAATTGTCCCGGTTCATGAGAAGCAAGGTCGTCGATGATATAGATTACATTATCAATCCAGAGATAGTGCCTGTAGTTGCGTGAAAGCCAGCGCGACATGGGTCCTGTTCCGTTTGCCATCACATATTTCACATTGCCGGCATCAAGCAGAGAGCTGACATTCCCGGGCAATGGAGACCCGTGATACTGCTGCGCCCGAGGCTGCCCCTCACCATTAAACTTCACCACATTGTGTGCATCGCTCTGGAAGAAATAGTTGCGATATTCTGGTTTCCCATAAGAGCAGTTGCCGGCATCCTTAATTATGTCGACACCCTTATGGAAAAGGATGAGGGAATTGGCGTCTGCATGAGAATGATTCCACGTCATTCCGCTCTTGACTGCGAGCATGGTTGCATTTTTATCCCATGAATCGCGCATGGTGGCCCATCCGAAGTCTTCCCACAGATGTGAAGTTGGAAGGTCAGGGGTCGACGGCGCTTTGGTTGTGTCAGGCACATAAAGAAGTCCCATAGGATAATTGAGAGGAAATCCTTCTCTGTGCTGGTTGGGTTCGAGTTGGGTGATATACCATAGAGTGACAGGGTCTTGTACTCCCATTGCATAAGCAAGGGACATAGAGCTTTCACCGGTCACATTCTTATGGCTATCGCCAAAGTTGATGCTATAGAGCATTCCGTCGCGGGGATAGGCCACGTGTGAGAAGAATGAGGGGAGAAGCTTCATCTGCTCTATTTCCGGCAGTTTTACTCCGGGATGACTGTTGAGCCAAGCCATACGCAGGAGCAATGCTTCCGTAATGCCAAACGATGCATAGTTGATACTCTCATACATACCTCCATTTTCATCAAATGTCTTGGGCTTCTTCTGGATTTCGTCGCCGGCAAAAGCAAACCATTCAGGGAGTGAATCGACTGCCAACTTTGCGGCTTTAGCAGCTTCGGGCACTTCATTTGAGATAGCGAGTGCAAGGAGGCCACCCATACCGACACAGGAGGTCCACCAGTTGTGCCCCATCGAATTGAGGGAGTGAATCCGAGTGTCATCAAGAAGCCAATCGCCAAGGAGAGGTTCGCCGGCCAATCGCCATACGCCTTCTGCTATCTCCTTGCGTTCTTTGGGAGTGAGCATATTATAGATGGCATCATATGCCACGGCGATCTGGAATGATTTGTGGGCCATTTGCAACTCACTGCGCCATGCAGGATTGCGCATCATCATTTCGGAATCTGCCCAACTCGGGATCTTAGCAATGTCGAGAAGCATGGTGCGAAGTTTCTCACCATAGCGTTTCTCACCGGTCATCTGATAGGCAAGTGCAAGATATTCCATTTTCCTCACGTCATTCTTCCCAAGCAATTCATCTGCTTGAGAAAGGATACTTTGCCAAGCTTCGGCCCGGGCATTATCAGTAGACACGGTCTTCTTCGCTTTTTCTACCCTCTCCGGGGTGAACAGAAGCGAAGGATGGGATATATTTTTAGCACTTAATGGGAGAATTGCCACAAAAAGCAGCAACACAGTAAAAAGTCGTCTCATATCTTTATAACGATTTATCATACTCCATTGGATATAATTATATTTCCGGATACTATATATTTCGTATTTATCGCCTGAAATACTTATTACTTCCCAATAGACATCACAATTATGCTCATAGGATAAAAGCTAAAAGATTGCCACATATCTGAAATTATCCATAACTTTAGGTCGAAAAAAAGGATATTTTCAGGTATGTGGCTTAAAATCATCTTTCGGTCCGAAAGGTGAAAGGAATGGGTATTGAGTTATTGTGTTTCGAAAGGTGTTTTATGGGAGGAAGATCAGATCATGACTTTTTTGCCGTTGATTATGTAGATGCCTTTTGGCAATTGGGATTTGTCGCTTCCACATGGCACTCCCATGAGGTTGTAATAGATGCCATCGTTATCGTAAGTAGCGATTTCATCTACTCCTGTCTCATCTGCATCTGCAGCGTCCTTAAGATCATCAAGGCTTCGGAATGTCTTTACCCAATGCATCACAAACGGATTCGAATTGGCAGAGCCTGCAGTGCGCAACTGCAAGGGAAGAGAAGTGATCTCATCGCTGGCAACCGTAGCCTTAGTCTCTCCCTTTGAATTCTGGAATGAACCCTTTGTCAAATCATAGTAATATATATTCTCCCCTATCTTGCCATCGAAAGTGTCATAGCCATTGCCCCAGGAATTTGCACCTGAATAAAGGCTCATTGTCATTCCTTCCGGACGATCCATCTTGAAAGCAAGAATGGGGAAATTACCGGCATGGAATGGGAAAGCCCATGCTCTGCCTATTCTTGATGCGCCTGATGAAGTCGGAGTCACTTGGAATGTGCCTTCTGAATATGCACCGGTTCCATTGCTGCCAGGGATAGACCATTCTGACAGATCCTCACTATCAAAAGTGTCGTTGAGTTCACCCCATTCAAAACCAACTTTCTCTGTAGTAGCCTCAACTCCATTGTTCTTATAGGCTACCCAATAGCTATAACCCGGAATTTTACCATCAACATTGGTATCTACAAAATGTCCGAATGTATTGTCGGCAGAGATGATTTCAGCCTTGCTCTCCTCCCCTATCGGGCAACGCCAAAGATTGATGTCAGTTGCAAGCATTCCCGTAAAAGTCCAATCAGCAGTAAATTGCTTAGACTGCGCATTAAAACTTCCTTCGATGGAAGTTCCTTCTTCTTCCTGCGAATCATAGACTATCTTGATTGATGCTATTTCCAGACCCTCAGCTTCTTTTTCGATATAAAGTCTCACTACGGATGCTCCTGCCGGGAACTCTACAGTGCCTATCAGAGCCTCTGTCATCTTATCAGAAGCATCAAGATCCGCAGTCACTTTGTTTCCTCCGGCTACAGCAACTCCTAAGCTTACGGCAGCGGGCGACTTATAAGTGACATAGACAGAATAGGTATCCCCTATAGGAGCAGCCACAGTATAATTCAACCATTCTCCGGCATGATTGTCAGCAACAGTCCAGATGCCACTATCTTCCTTAAGGGCAACCCCTCCATCGGGACGATATGCTGACGGAGCAGCTGCAGTCAACTTGTGATAAGTGTGACCCTCGCCATCTTCGCTGATATTATAGTAATCATAGTCTGCTGCATTGATCACACCAGGCACTACATGAATGCCGGAGATGCGCTTGCCGTCAACAAAAGTCACCGGGTCGCCGGCCATCCAAGTCCCGAGGCTTTTGGTCAGAGTGCCCCATCCATTCCATTCATAAAACCAGCTTGGAGACGCACCTGAAGTTTCATAGCCATATTTGTCGAGAGTATACTCATGTGTGCGCTGAAGCCATTTAGTATCCTCGTCGCTTTCTCCTGCTCTAATAAGATAATGAGCATACGCAGAAGTTCGGGATCCAACATTGGATATTGCACCACGCTGATCAGGACTTGGCTTGATTGATTCCCAACGGCCGCTACGGCTTTTTGTCTGGAGATACATATTGTTGTCGAGAGTGACGGCATCCCAGTCTGTGGTATAACCTGCCGGTTCCCACGGTTTGGGCTGATCAGGGAAAGAAAGGAAGTGGCTGAGATTGTAACGGTAGTTGAATTCAATACCCTTCAGCAAGCGGTTGTCATGGAGAGAATAGAATTTGTCGCCCTGATTCCATGCTATTTCTGCAAATTCGATATATTTATGCACCCCTGCCAGCACATGCCCTTGATCGCGTGAAGATTCCTGGCACTGGCCGTTTGGATAGAAGTAATATTCAAGAAGTTCATCATATCCGTAATCCTCAATCTTTGAAGATCGGCCTTCAAGAGAATACGTCTTCTGATATTCGTCGGTAGAAGTAGGCTTGCTGCTTGTGATCGGACCACCCGAAGGATAAGGGAGATCATCTTCACGATGTGGCAGACCGGAAAGATAGCGCAATGCTCGGTCATACATTATCTCATTGTCAAGGTATACACCCATTGCGAGCATAGCGAGCATACCAAACATACCTTGGTTTCCATAGCGGGCACAATCACCGTTGAAGATATTCCAGTAGAAAGTGATGCCATTGGCGTCATCATTTGAATAGTTGGCAAATTTTGCAGCCACATCTTCGGTGTTGGAATAATATGGATAAGTCAGCATATCCTTAAATTTCTGCTGATCTTCTCCCTTCCATCCTTCATAG
Organism: uncultured Sangeribacter sp.; assembly: GCA_964399005.1. Taxonomy (GTDB): domain Bacteria; phylum Bacteroidota; class Bacteroidia; order Bacteroidales; family Muribaculaceae; genus Lepagella. The sequence continues at coordinate 4,413 of CAYNPB010000050.1, read as the reverse complement.
TCACGCATCAGCTCAGCAGCTTCAATAAGAAGATTTATCTTGCCATTGTCGAGCGGACCTGTGCCACGAGCCGATGTGTTGGTATAGTGATTGTTGGCATTGAGATATTCCACTGCCTTGTCGGCATATCGCTTGTCGCCGGTGATGTGCCAGAGCAAAGCAAGGTCATGGGCACACCGCCCGTCGATACCAACAGTGCCATTAAACTGACCTTCCTTTATCTGAGTGCCGCGATCTGACACCTTGCGGTCAAGAGCAGCGTGTTCAGAATTTTTCAGATTAAGATAGGTAGTGTAATATGGCTCTACCTTTGCTTCCACCATAGCTTTCATGCGGTCGAGTTGTCCCTGAGTATACGAGCACCCGGGATGCACAAAGGCTCGCTCAGCTTTCAGCTGGCTAAAAATACCGATCACGGCAATCAGGATAACGAAAAGTCGTTTCATAATAGAATTTTTTTATTGAATAGGGGCGCATCTGCCGAGACACGCCCCAATATTTGTGTTTCTATGGAATTGTGAGATTTCCAATTAGCGTACCATTGCCTTTACAGTCTTCACAACACCCTGCTTTTCAGCTTTCACGATATAGAGGCCTGCTGGGAGAGTGAGTGCATCAACGCCAGCTGCAACTTTCTTGCCGTCGGCAGCATAAGCTTCGATTGCTGCGCCTGTAGCCACGACAGTCTTGCCATTCTTGAGATAGAGGTTGAAGTCTTCTGATGCAACGCCTGCTACTGCATTCTCATCACCGTCGCGAACTTCGAGACCACCCTCGCCATTAGCATAGTCTTCACAAACTGTGCAAGCGTCGTTAGGATCCTCCACAGAACCGGTATAGTGGATAGTGAAAGTAGGCTGATCGACTGTCACAGATTCAGGCTTTGCGATACATACGAAGCCCATCCAGCTACGCTGCTGCACACCACCTTCGCCATTTTCATCCGGTTCAACAATGTTTTGGAATGCGTTATAGTTAGGGAATACTACATCGCCTGCATTGAAAAGAAGGCCCTGTGTCTTTTCTTCATCTGTTGCACGCACCTTATTAAGGTCGATTACGATTACATCTTCAGTATATACTGTGTTGTCGCCATCATTTACTTTAGAACCGAGAAGCTGGAAGAGATCGGCTTCATACTGATCCACTACCTTAAGCTTATCGCCATTGAATGAAGGATATTTGTCATGGTATGAATCTGTATTACCACCCCACTTTACAGAACCGTCTTCGTTAAGACCCTCTGAAAGCTTGCGCTGGATCATGAACTCAAACTTGAAGTCGCCGAGGTTCCAAGCACATCCGTCAGTAGTGATCTGGAACACTAAGTATGGTTCTGCTTCGATGAGATTGGCTGTAGCTGCATAGCGAATATCAGAACGCCAGTTGCCATTTTCAAGCTTTCCGAGCTTATTCACCACAGACTTGCCATCTTCACCTACCTGAAGAATAGTGGCACCATTGTCTGCCGCCCATGAGTTTTCCGGATTCCAACGAACCTGAGCGTTGGCTGCGCCTGCGAATGCAAGTACCGATGCGAGAAGAATAGTAGATTTTTTCATGATTTTAATGTATTATGTTGGTTAAAATTCAAATGCAGAAAGCGAATCAGGCTTTATGAATAAGCCTTCTTGCTCTTTCTGCATTATAATTCGTATGAAAAACGGCCACTACTCAATGCAGTGACCGTTTTTTTTAATTTTTTTAGAGATCTGTGTTTAATCCCAGAAAGGATTCTGCACCAGATTTGGATTCAGTATCATCTGGTCGAGAGGAATCGGGAGCATGTAGGTTCGCTGCTTGAAGACACGGTCTGCTTTAGCTTCAATAATGTAGTAGCCATCTTCGCTGACCATCACTCCATTGTCGATTGTCTTTCCGGGATCCTGGCTATTGGTGAAGAGAGTAGCACCATCAGGACCCTTCTTTGCAGCTGCCTGGGCATATGTAGGAGGATTGTTAGGATCGCAGAAGACGTAGAGCCACTTGTCGCCGTCTTCAAGGCGCATCCATTTATAACTGTCAAGCATAGCCTGTGTCAAGCTCTTCACTGCCACTGTGAAGCAAGGCGAGTCAATGAAGATATTCTTGCGCTCTGCCTGTGATTTACCAATATAGAGACCTTCGAGATTGTCGCCGAAAAGCTCTTCACCTTTTGCCCAACGACGCACATCGTCGACGCGATAACCCTCAAGATAAAGTTCGCAAGCACGCTCCTTTCGGATATCATCAAGACTCCAGGAAGACTTTGTAGGCATATCGACACGCTTGCGAAGAAGGTTGATATGAGCATTGTCTGCCACAGCGATCGGATTGCCTCCATTGAGTTCGCAAAGAGTCTCTGCATAGTCGAGATATACACCGCCAAGGCGAATCACCGGGATATCATAAGATGCGTCATTGGCTCCGCAGGTAGTCTCGACACTCCATTTGCTGACACCGGGCATGAAAGAGATATTGGAATTGACGGTAGGAGTGCCAAGTTCGGTATAAGTGTCGCGCTTGGAGCTGTAAGTCCACATATAGCTCATGAAGGGAACCCCGAGTTCTGAAATACGTGGGTCCATATTGTCATGACACCAATAGCGAGGATCGGTATAGTCGGTAGAGCGGGGAGAACCGTCTTTTGTCTCGAAGCTCTCTACGAGATGACGGCTCATGCCTGAAGATCTGTAGGTATGCACCCAGTTCTGAGCGGCAAGCTTGCTTGTGTTGTCAAATCTGTTGGCAAGAATATACTCCTTGTTTGCACTCTTCAGGACTCCGGCAGGATTTCGAGCCACAGAGCTTTCAAGAGTAAACATATACTTATAGCTGGCCTGCCCGAGAGCATCGTTGTAGAAAAGCTCATAGCTATTGTCGGCCACTACATTTTCCAATGCTTTCTTACCTATCTCAAGAAGATATTTGCTTCTTTCTGAGCGAGACGATGCTGTAGTGGGATTATTTCCGGCAGGATAAGAATCCATTTCTGAGTGATATTTCTGCCAGGTTCCCTCGAAGAGACAGATGCGCCCGAGCAATGCATTGGCAGCTCCGAGAGTTATACGACCCTCTTTAGCGCTGTTGCGGATAGCTGATTCCACCGGGAGCTTTCCCGACTCAATTGCCCACTGGAGATCGGCAATCATGAAGTCGACAAATGCATCGCGAGATGCGCGTGGGGCCATTACTTCAGGGGATGTAGGATCGAGTACCTTCTCCACAATTGTGCCGGGACCGAAATCGCGGAAGAAGAGCCAGCTCTCATAGGCGCGGAAGAAGCGGGCTTGTGCTCGATATTCGTCAAGGTCAGCCTGATTTCCTTTGTAATAATGCTGAGCATAATATTCGAGATAGTTGATCGAACGCACATGACCGTAATAGTCATTGTAGCGCTTGTTTGATTCAGGCTGACTCATCTTAGAGGCTGAGATCTCGCCCGACATGCCTGTGCCGAAATCGCTATCGCCGTCGCGGGAAGCAAGGCCCTGAATATTACCCGAGTCCATGAGTTTCGGCAACCAACCATACCAGTTGTTGACCTCAGCTTCATAATAACCGATTTTATCCATTGTGTTAGACTCATTGGTAGTGATTTCAGGATAGAAATCGAGGGCATCGTCGCAACCGGTGAGCGAAACTGCCGTGAGGGCTGCCAGAGTCATTATCTTTATTGTCTTCATAATGTCAAGGGAGAGATTAGAATGTTACGTTTAAGCCGATAGTATAGCTGCGATAGAACGGATAGGCATTTGCTCCCGATGTTCCTCCGAGAGGATTGGTAGCCATATTTTCCGGGTCAGTCTTATCTTTATTGAATCTGATGGTGAAGAGGTCGGTGCCTGTAAAGTAGAGACGCACTTTTTCTAAACCTGCCTTCTTTGTCCACTCAGAAGGAAGAGTGTAGCCTACAGTAAGATTCTTAAGGCGGCAATATGCCATGTTCTGAAGGCGATACCATGCATCGCTGTAAAGATAGTTGTAGGCAGTCATGCTACGATGCCAACGCGGAGTGGAGTTATACGGGTCATTGTTGGGGACACGATAGTCCGAAGCGCTTGTAGTGACAGTGGTCTGAGTCAGTGATCCATCGCCTGCTACATTGTAGTATGTAATATCCTGGCCTACCATTCGCGGATCTTCTCCGAGGTTATAGCCCCAAGTCTTGTCATACCATTGGCCACCCTGAATCTGATAGATATTGCGTCCCGGAGCTGTAAGAGTGGTGACATCGCGGATAAGCTTAGCTTCTCCTACACCTTGGAACATGATATTCAGATCGATACCTTTCCAAGAGCCTCCAAGATTGAGCGCGTAAGAATAGCGGGGATTAGTGGTGCCAAGGAATTTGATATCATCGTAGTCAATATTGCCGTCGCCGTCAAGGTCAGCATACATTGCATCGCCGATTCCCATGATTGAGGTGTCGAC
>CAYNPB010000049.1:0-15787 GCA_964399005.1 uncultured Sangeribacter sp. | reverse complement strand
GGTCGAGATATTCCTGGTCGCTCATCTCGCGGTGGCTGCCGGGTTCGTAGTAATGTCCTTTGACGAGAAGTGCGTAGTCGGTGACCGGGACTGAGAGAATGGTGCGTCCGTCGTTTGTAGCCTTCACTGTCAAGACAGCCTGACTCCCTGCCATGAGTCGCCCAAGTGTAAACTCTGTCACTACTGCGCTCACAGACCCTGTTGAGCTATTGCTTCCTTCAGTATCTCCCTCAGCTTTTGTTCCATCTACAGAAGCAGTGCCGGATCGTTGCATCCAGGGATGATACGTGATCTGATTGTCAGGGAGAATATGATTGGTGGAAGCCATCAGTCCGTTTTGCTCTGTAATGGAGAATTCGAAGTCATCCTTATCAATGGGTGATCCGGAGATATGCTGCAGCACAACTCTGACCACATTGGTATTCTTCATAAGCTCCACGGTATGCTCGTAGGTGCCCTCATCCTGTGTCATATCCACATTCTTGAGGGTCCCGTGATAAAGTCGCCCTATATCCTTGCGTATATGATGAGCATCCTCGGGATCTATCTCGCGCTCGATGCGGCAAGTGTGATGCTCGAGCTTCGGATCAGGCTCCCCGGTATGATTCACAGTGAAATGCTCGCTGTCTTTCACGCCACACCATGCCAGGATATCATATTTTCCCGGTGGCACGTCGCGCAATTCTATTGCAAAACCCTTCGCCTGTTCAGTTGGGACATCTTCCGACACTATGCGTACCAATTTCCCTAACTCATCGAAGAGGTATAGGTTGACTGACGGCACCTCCGCCGGGAAAGCGTCGGCAAACTTCAGATTGTGATCATACTTGAAGAGTATGCGGTGCACCGGCTCGCAGTCCCCCTCCGGCTCATAAATCACTGAGTCGCAAGAAGCAAAGAGTGCTATCCCGACGATGCCTGAAAGCGCAGAAAAGAATTTTAGAGATTTCATTGTTGTTTTTTAGTGTAATTATTGGTGAGCGACGCGACGCTCAAATCGCGCCGCCCTATAGAAATTAATGCATTGAAACGTTGTTAGGTACAACTCTCCATTTCAGGACATTGATCTTAGCAGTCATATAAGACTTTGGTGCATTGTCCGGGCGCTCCGGATCAATTGGATCATTCGGATTGATGACGGGTGTTCCAAGACCCCAAACCTGGCTAATTGATACTTTATATTCGTGGTTACGCACTACACCATTGAGGTAGGTCGGAGCTCCGGTCCCTTGACCACTCAATCCGGTGAAGCCTTGATGGCGGATTGGGACGTAGAAGTAGGTCTGGCCATTTTTCCAATATTGAATCTGACGAGTCGTAATGTCATCAAGAGTATTCTGAATCTGTTGATTTACTATAGCAGAAACTTTACCCTTCAGGGTAGCATTAAGGCCTGCAAGAAGATCCGGATATGTACCGGTCTCAGGATTTGTCATAATGTTTAGTTGAGCAAGATATGCATTGACAGTTCCGGAAGTAAGACGCTCAAGACTTAGTTTTTCTTTGATTGTATTCACATCTATCTCAGCTATCTTATCTGTTACAGCTTTCACTTCATCTTCAGTGAGCGTTTCAGGGAGGAAATCACTAATATGTTCGAGATGTTTTACTACGCGCTCTGCTGCGTGATAAAGAAGGTAGTCTGCCATCCAATAGCTACCTGCGAACATCACCAAATCAAGTTCATGTTTCTCAGTATCAGCATCATTATATTTGTAGTATAATTGGGCCTTTACCAATAGTTTTGTAGTTTTGGTAGCTTCATTTGTATTGGCATCATAGTCTACCGGAGCTGCTGTATTGGGATTCGGATATGCAATGAAATCAGCCGCTGCACTTTTTTCCCATGGATTGTTTAGGTTGCTCCATGCAGTATAATTGAAAGTAGTGGCTGCTACATCATTATCCTTGAGGGTTGTCTCCCAATAAGAGCGTTTCCTATCATAGTCGTTCCATTGAAAATTAGTGATATTATCACTGAATTTATATGTTAGATCTTCATCAAGATTCTTCAGGAAAAATGCACGGGCTGCTGTGACGCTTAGTCCTATTCCTTGAAATTCAGGAACCACTACTATTGTCTTTTCAACGCTTTTTCCGTCCTCGTTGACCATTACCTTCAATTGATCGGTAGTGGTACCATCATCATTCTTGCTGACGTAATAAGTGGAAAAATCCGGCTGATTGTCTACATAGATTTTAGAACAAATTCGTTCGACATAAATATTAATAGCCGCTTTCTTGCGAGTCTCTTCCAAAGCAGCTTTCTCGGTAGCGTCCATCTCCGACTCAGGCTTTTCTTTGGTATAGATATTTTCTGCTCCTATAGATGTAGCAAAATAAGGAGTTGGTGCACCCGTTCCATTGTAGCTTGCATCGTTGACGTAAACTGAATTTGACATTGTGAATTTACCGGAAGCTCCTGAATAGTTTGCCCGATATTCACGCAGTTCACTTTCAGATTTAGACTTCAATTTACCCCCCTCCATCAGATCTGAATTGGGATTCAGAACAGCAATTATGCGATCATAGACACGGTTACCACTCAATTCTACTTCCACAGTGCAGAGTTCTGTGACGTTCGGATCTTCTTTGGTTTCTGTCGTTTTGAAGTCAGCAGTAGTGTAGTATTCCGCATCCACACACTCACCCTGGCGGTTGAAGAGATAGAGTCCTACTCCACTGATAGCATACTCCGATGCGTCACCATCTGCGTAGTCTGCTCTTGTATCACCCGCAGTGGTCACGACTGCAACTGAGATACATTTGTTGCTTTTCGTGTAGTCCTTCAGTTCTTCCTGAACTCCGGGTTCATCGTTTGATGAACAAGCACACAACGTGCACCCTATGCCTATGGCATAGATCAGTCTACTCAATTTCATAAGTAAGATTGTTTAAAAGATTATTTGATTTAATTTATTTATTCTTAGTTAGATAGCAAGCATTTATAAACTCATCGTTTATAATTTATCATTCATCATTACAAAAACGTCACTGCAGTGTAGGTCTTAGGATTATTCCTCGCCTCTATATTCTTTGCAAGTATTTCCCGCAGAAGTTTTGCATGGTCACTGTTCCCGGCTCTCTCCAGATACTGGGAAGCCTTATTGTAGTCTCCACTCGACATTGCCGAGTTGGCGGCGTTCATATTGGCTATCTCATCCATGGGATACATTCTGACTGCTGTCTCAAAGATCTCGTAGTATTCATCCGAGCCGGGTTCGCAGGCACTCGCCGCCAAGAAAAATTCCTCCAAGCTCAGTTTTTGAGGCGCTGTCTTCACCAACTCTCTGATTTCATCAGTATTAGTGAAGGAGCGGATCACGTATTCAATCCGATAGTCGCTGTGTCGCAGTGCCGGATAGACTTCTTTCAGTATGTAGGCATATTGCACGGGATAAGTCTGCTTGATCTTTAGGTCTTTGGGGTCGGGAGCCAAATCGGAGTCCACTATGGCAAGAATCCCATCCTTGTTTTCGATACTCGAAGCTTCAAGCCAGCGGCGCAGACCCTCCCAATCTTCAGGCTCGTAGGAGGTAGACACTATCGACTTCGGGAAGTCATAATGCGATAGCACATAGTCGCATAGTGTCTGGGTGCGCCCTTTTGCCAAGCGGATGTTGTTGGCATAGCTGCCTTCGGGCGACGCATATCCTTTCAGTGAAACGGCTGATACCGTGCAGTCAGGGTCATTCTTCACTGTGTCGATGCTCGCTATGATCTTCGCTAATTCAATCGGATTTGAACGGTAGTTAGGATAAATCTCAATTTTATTCACGGGGAAATCAATATATGCCTGACCCTCAAGATGACGCACCTTCGTTGCCTCTGTCTTGGGCTGGATATAGTTTTCTGCGTAGTTGGTGGTCACTTCCTCCACCGGTTCTTCATTGAAGAGAGCCACCGGGATAAGATCATTCACCTGCGGGCAGGAATTGCATCCGGTGATTGACTCACGGAAACTGATTACTGAATGATCCATCCAATCCTCGTAAGCCACTCCGACATGATAATGCATCGGGGCAGACTTACCGGCGCGAAGCAGATTAGCCGGACGTTTTGCCTCCTTTGTGCGCTGCCAGATTAGCCAGCGGTTGCGTCCTGCTATCACTATCGGTTCGAGAGCCACGCTATGCAGCGAATCTGCCGACATGATTTCAGGAATGATCGTCATCTGGCTGATAGATTTGATTTCAATATCTTTTGGAGAAACTGTGAAATCAATCCTCATCTCAGAATCACTCTTCTCTATCCGAATATCCGACACTGCAAGCTGAGCCACGTTCTGAGCAGCCCCGCTTCCAAAGTACAGAAACAATAATAATATGCTGATAACTATACGATTCATTGCCAGGTATTATAAAAATTTCAAAATTCAAAATTCAAAATTATTAAAACACATACACCAAATTGACCGCCGCCTTAGTGAGTCCGTAATAATTGTGAGGCCGGTCAGATTCCACTTTCTTTCCGCAGTCTGCGCAGCGGAAGCGGTCATATCGGGTATACGACCATCCGACGCCCAATTCTGCCTCAAGATTCCAATGCTTGCCGAGCATCCATGAATAGCCATAGGCAAGACCGGCTCCTCCATACCATCCTTGAAACCTGGAATCCTTGAGTCGGGAGAAGTCAGTGCCAAGCAGACTGAAATTCATATCGATATCCCCGACATTATACTGACCGCCGAAAAGGTGCATACCGAAGAAATGACCTGTATATCTCTCGCACAGCCAATATCGCAATTCCGGTTGGGCTATCCAATGGCGCCATCTGTGGCCATTGACAGTCCACCCGTTAAAATTCCCACTTATGTCTAAGCTCCACTTCTTGTGAAGCGGTATCTCCAATCCCAAATCAGGACTCAGAGACGCATCGCTGAAGATATTGGTCTTCAGCGACACCTGGGCGGATACTGTCGGCACCGCTGCCAGGAATAAGAGTGCCATTAACTGGTGTTTCATGATTGATCGAACACTTGTTTTTGGGGTTCATAACACAAATCCGAACCGACCGACTGCTACGGTTGTCTCGATTTTTCGATGGCAAAATTAGAAACGCGACATATCAATATCTATAAAAAATCGGCAAAATGTATTATTTTTTCAGCATATGCAACATTTCTCATACACAAAGCAACATTTTTGACAGCCAAATTCTCTTTCGCGCCACGAGCCCAATAAAAAAAGCGCATGGTAGAGTACGAGACTCCACCATGCGCCTTTAATAGAGGAAAAATGAAACCTCGACACCTTTGTCAAGGAGAGTATAAGGCACTGAATTCGGTCATGTCAGCGGCCCAAATGTCGATACTCTTTTATCGATGCATAAGCCCCCCTTCCCCCTGAAGGGGGAGATTGGGTGTCAGGTGTCAGATGTCAGGTGTCAGAGTTCTGATACCGGAAACTTGAGCAATGCGGGATGCTGAGCATAGCGTCAGTGGTCCATAGGGGCTCAGGCCTGGCGTATGGATAGCATCGGGCATTGGCTTATGCAGGGATATTTTGTCACTTCTTGTATGCGTAGCGCGTATTGCGTAGCGCGTAACGCGAGGGAAGCTGACGTATTGTGGCAGACTTGTAATTGTACGCTTTCCGCGACCTCTGAGGGTCAGGCACGGAGTGGTCCATAAGGGCTCGGGCCTCCGTGAAGAAAGTTCTATCAATGATAAATGATAAATTATGAATGATAAATTATAAAATTGAATCTATCAAAGATAAATTATCCATATTGATTTGGTTTCTGAGTGCAAAGTTAATGCGTATTTGATGGGGAAAACCTTATCTTGATAATTTGATTTTGAAATTTGGATTGGGGATCGAGCCGAAGGCTCTCACACCTGGACAAACAGGGCTGAGGAGGGACTTCGGGCTTGCGCCCTCAGCACGGTGTTGAGGATGGGGATTATTAGGAATGCGATTATTTTTATCCGGGAGTTGGGATCGAGCCGAAGGCTCTCACACCGGGACAAACGAAGCTGATGGGGAGAGTTCGGGCTTGCGCCCTCAACATGGTGTCGACTTTGTGGAGGGGAAGGGGATGCGGATTCTTTTTGAGCGGGTGAAGATGTGGTCGAGGTTTATGTGCATGAGGAATGATTGGGAAGGGGATGGTTGGGAGGAGGGGGTGTTGGCTAATGCAACGTGATCGAGGAAGAAGGGATTCTTGGATAGGTGGGCGAGTTGGCCTATCCTTATGTCGAAGGTGAGGTAGAATTGCCGGTATTCTTCTATTCGGAAGTTATCTTCTTTGGGGATGTTACCTTCGAGGACTATGAGGGTTTTGTAGTGGTTGAGGACTCCGCTGATGGCTGTGGCATAGGTGCGTGATGAGAGGTCGGCGTCGGAGTCGTTCCATCTTGACATGTCGGCAAAGTGGACATAGCCGAGGTCGATGCCTCTGGTGAAGTTTGGATTGCGGTATGTGTTAAAAAAAGCTTTCCTGTCGGATTTTGGCAGGTAGATAAATTTATCGGCAGGGACAATGTCTCGGTGAAGATAGCGGCAAAGGTTTGTCTTTAGGGGATTGATGGCTATCTCAGAAGGGCAGCAAGTGTAGGAGTGCTTGGGATTTTTGTATGTCTGGAGCCATAGGATGTAGGCTTGGACGCAGGTGGAGATACCGACACGTCCGAAGGTTTTGGAAATTATGTAACGGCCGGGGAGTCGGTAGAAGTAGCGTTTCTGCAGGATGTCGATGAGATAGTGTTGGATGTTATTCAATTCAAGAGGGATGATCCGGTCGGCATCGTTTTGGTCTCTGATATAGTATTCTTTGGCGGCCCAATATGCAAAGTCGAATTGCATTCGGAATTCACAGAATGCCTGTCGGGCGGATTTGATGTCTGCACGGTTGAAGACGGAGAGGGGGGACTCTCCTTGCCAGAGTCTTTGGATTTGCGGGAGTTGTTTCATTTCGAGTGGGAGGAATAGAGGCCGGTGGGCTATAGAGGTTACGTGTAAGCAGAAACGGAAGCCGGAGGCTTTGTGGCCTGTGTAGGGGTTAGGATTTGAATTCATAATGCATAATTCATAATTACATCTACTTTTGTAAAAGTGTGATTTGATGGATCTGATTGTGGATGGACCAAATGGGGCTTATAAGGCCAATGGTTGGTCATGGGGCAAAGATAGTGGATTTTTTTGTGGGGGTGCCTTATCTTGATAATTTGGTTGTTGGGATTGGAGGGGGATTCTGGAGATTTTGGATTGGGTAATATTGGGGTGGCTGAAGCCACCCCCAGTAAAAGAGGACTGGGGCTTTCGGACTGCATCCTCAGCACCGTGATATATGCTTTACATAACAAAATGAAACATTTGCATGTTGAAATTGAAGAGGGAATAACATTTATTTTGAGTTGTCGGAAATAATCATTAACTTTGCAGACGTATATTGCTCGCAGAAGTCGTATATTGGTTATTGGGGCTAGTGCTTTGACATTCGTAAAGCGTATACTTGACGCTCTTTCATGACTTGCTGAAACTTCGCAACTTTAAATATTCGTCAAGAGTGAGACAATGGTTAGCGGCTTATGTTAATATATATGATTTTTTTACTATGGCAAGAAAAGTATTGTGTCATTGGAAAATACATATTTGCGTAAGGCCTGGGCATCCGTTGCTTGTTCGAACGAAGACAGGCAATGCGAAGGTCTCAGCAAGTGGGAACGAGTAACTAGTATGGCTCTCACGCTTTTTTATTCAATAATTAGCCAATTTTTGAGCTATTGGCGTAAAAGGAAAGGTATGAGATCAAAACTTGTAAAGTTAATGTTCATTCTAATTATTTCTGTTCTATTTTCATCAGTAATACATGCTGAAAACGGTGTAGTTAGACAATATCGAAAAGAAACAGGGGTTCCAAACTCCTTTATTGTTGTCACCGAATATGATAATGGCAATTCCAGGTTAGTCACATATACCCTATGCCCACAATGTAAGGGCACAAAAAAATGTGGCGCATGTTATGGGCAAGGAGGTGTCTATATTGGAAGTATCACAGGTTATATGCCATGTATTGCATGCGGACAAACAGGTGTATGTGGTGCGTGTGACTCGAATGGCCTTACTATAATCGGTTCAATTTTGCTTGATTCGGGAGGAAACATATTAGGCTCATCTTCAATGTATGGTAATTCATCAGATTCGCGATCTAATAATAATTCAAACAAACAAAGTTCATGTCAATACTGTAATGGGACAGGCTACTTTTTAGAACAAAGTTCTACTCCTGGAACCTTTATTAACAATGCGCCATTGTACAACAGTTCTGGCAGCAAGTGTAAAATATGCGGACAGTATAACCAGCATTGGCATTTGCAATGTAAACATTAGCCAAACAAGATAAACAAAAGGTCTTAATCAGAATAAAGTATTTACGATGCTTTGTTAAGACTCATGAGTTGAAACCATAATAATCAACCACTAATAATACAATATGAAAAAAATACTTTTTATATTCATTGTTTCTATTATCACAAGTTTATATGCGTCTGCTAAGTTACCTAATACTATATTGGATTGCACATTTGACAAATCAACATCATCAAATGTTAAACAGTCACTAAATCGTTTTGGTTTTGAGCCCATTGTCAATCCAAATGGGAGCTTATTCTATTCATTTATTAATACATCACACCCCAATATTGATGATACTACACCAAAGTTGTTTGGAACTTGGTGGCAAGGTTGTTTATTCATGTTCTCCAACGGAGTGCTGAGTGACATACTTCTTCAAAATGAATATGTAAACATTAACTTTGCAGAAGATTATTATAATATTGTAAATGATTTTTTCCAAAAAAATTACTCAAAATATTATTGGAAACCGATTATTCCAAGTACTAAACAAGGTTATAAAGAGATAAAAGGCGTGTATTATAATTCTGACAATTTATATTTTAAATTGTTCTATGGAGAATCTGATGGAAAACCATTCGTAACATTACAAGCTTATTATAGATAAGCACTAAGAAAGTTAAGTATAATAACTATATCTCCAGTCTTATTTTACCGGTTAAGAAGTCTTTTAGAAGTCTTTTATAGGAATAGAGGGAGGAGATAGAAGGGGATCATTAGGAGATTGCCATCCTTATGGGGTGGCTTCGTGTATACCAGCATAGGGAAATCTACACGATCTGAATATTTTAAGCAGAACTCATCTAATGATTTATGAGTCTTATAACCTGAGGACTTTACCTCGATGGGAATCAACTTATTTCTTTTTGTAAGAATGAAATCTACTTCATAATACTTTTTTTTGTCTTCTCGGTAGTAAAAAGTATTATAATAGAGGGAATGTCCCGAACTTCTTATCATCTGCGCAGCTACATTTTCAAATACATATCCTAAGTCTACACTTAGTTTATCAGATAAAAGTCTATTGTAGATCTCGTTTTCAGAGGCATCTTTGTCCCAGAATGCCATTGTGACAAAAAGACCAGTGTCCCCCATATATATCTTGAAATCATCTGTATCGCGATGCAATCCTAATCCTATGTTAGGATCGGAACATCTATAGCAAAAATTGACCGTCATAGACTCTTGCATTTCATTGAGCAGCGGCAGCAAATCATCCCGTCTTTTGCCTAAGACACTATTACTTTCAAACTTAAGTTTGTTTTTTGACAGTTCTCCAGGAAGCGACTTGAATAGCATTGAAAGAGTGCCAGATGAATCAATTTTTTCAAAATCATCAATATAAAGGTTAAGTATATCGCGTTTTACAGCATCAACTTCAGCAAGATTATTGGTATTCAGGTACGTGTCTATGGCCTGCGGCATTCCCCCTATGATAACATAGAGACGAAAGTCTCTCATTAACTTACGATTAGTGCCCTCATCAAGATATTTGAAATAATTGTCATTGCTTCTAAGAAGGTCGAATGTTACATTATTTCCAATAGCCCAAAGGAACTCTTCATAGTCAAGTGGGTACATATTGATACGCCGCTCCTCGCTTGGAATAAGTATATCTTTTGTATGCTTACGAATGGAAATTAAAGACCCAGTTTCTATATAGTCATATTTCCCGTCTTCTACAAGATACTTGATAGACTGCCTGGCTTTCAGACATAGTTGCACCTCATCAAAAACAACCAACGACTCTCGCTGGTATAATGTCACACCGAATAGCTGCTGAAGTCTGAAAAAGAAATAATTAAGATCATTCATATCATTGAATAAATCTATTATTTCAACAGAAGCTCTAGAAAAATCAATAAATATATAAGATTTGTATTCTTTTTCAGCAAATTCTTTGACAATTGTAGATTTACCAACACGTCTTGCGCCTTTTATCAGCAATGCTGTTCTCCCATTTGAAGAATGTTTCCAGTCTAAAATGTTATCATATATCTTACGCTTGAAAATACGAAATTCCATACTCGCTTAATTTTTATGCAAAAATACGGATAAAAAACCGCACCACCAAATTTTAAAGCACAAAAATCACAATTCCCACCAAATTTAAAATCGCGTATATAGCAATTTCCACCAAATTTAAAATTGCGTATATAGCAATTTCCACAAAATCTTATATGCATTGTGCACTGCCCCACGAAAAGTATCAGTGCAAAAGAATGGCTATTTTTTGCATAAGGGATTTGAAAAAACGGCAGAAATTGCTGATTTTGCCTTGAAAAAACGGCATAAGACTTGACTATTAAGCAATTACAAAAATAGCGACAATAGAATATATCGGAAATACAATCAATGCCTCTATGATTATCTGAAACATGCTAATTATTATCAGCTAATTATTATCAGAGGTATAGTGCTTTGACAAACCTTATGGATGACTATCCGGGTAGTATATATGATGCTATAGTGCTTTGCAATGGCAATGTTGAGATCGCCGGAAATATATCTTATATCCCGATATATATGATAATGTTTGTCAAACCGGCTGAAAGCAACATCGGCGTATATAAAATTGATTTGAGCGGATTAACCTTCTGATTAGGAGCTGTGGATTTGGAGATTAGGGGGAAAAGAGTTATATTTGCGGAAAAGATTGAGATTATGACAGCACTGAGATATCCAGTCGGGATGCAGACCTTTTCCGATATAATAGAGGAAGGCTATACATATGTAGACAAAACCGCTTATATAAAGCCACTTTTGGATCAAGGAAAGTTTATTTTCCTGAGCCGTCCTCGCCGGTTTGGAAAAAGCCTCTTGCTATCTACACTCGAGGCTTATTTTGAGGGAAGACGAGAGCTGTTCAAAGGCTTGGCTGCTGACATGATGGATTTAGACTGGACACCAAGGCCAGTACTTTATTTCGACTTTAATACAGGGACATACGATAGACCAGATGGCTTGCATAACCGCCTGATGTTATCACTTAAGAGATGTGAAGAGAAATATGGAATTACGCCTCAGATAAATGATTGTGCCTTGCGTTTTGAATCCCTTATCAACGAGGTGCATAATATAACTGGAAAGAAAGTGATAATCCTTGTGGATGAATATGATAAACCCTTGCTTGAGGTTGAAGAGAATAATGAGCAGTTTGAAGATAATCAGATGCTTCTGAAAAGATTCTTCTCAAATCTCAAGACAATGGACCGTCATATTCAATTTGCAATGCTTACAGGAGTATCCCGATTCAGCAAGGTGAGTATTTTCAGCGATCTCAACAATCTTGACGATATTTCAATGGAAAATACCTTTGCGGATATTTGCGGATGGTCAGAAAATGAACTGCTTGATAATTTCCAATCCGGTATTGAAGCTTTAGCTGAAGAACGGGAAGAAGATTTTGACTCGACTCTGAAGGCACTTCGCGATTACTATGATGGCTATCTCTTTACCCCAAAAGGGTCAAGGCTATACAATCCTTTTAGTGTATTGAGAGCATTAAAGGCAAAAGAAATAGATCCATATTGGTTTGAAAGCGGAACCCCTACTTTTTTAGTTAAGCGGATCAAAGCTTGGGGTATCTATCCCCCTGATATCAATGGTAAGATGTGTACAAAAAAGGAACTTACAGCGGTGCGCATGCAAGATCCCAATCCAATTCCATTGATGTTTCAGACAGGCTATCTGACGATAGCTAATTATATTAAGGAATCTTCTCTCTATGAGCTTCGATTCCCCAATCGAGAAGTAGAAATAGGCTTCTATGACGATCTTCTTCACTTGTATGCTCCTATAATAGATAAATTGGATAGTCCTTTCCGTTTCCCTAATTTCAAAATGGACCTCTTTGAAGGGAGGGTGGAAGACTTTATGGAGAGACTTAAATCCCTTCTGAAGACTCTCCCAGGAGAAGATCATCGCGAGTCAAGTTATCGTGCCATTACGTATCTCCTTGCAGTGCTATCAGGCACACAGGCGAGCGCAGAAAGCCATGGTTATAAAGGCCGAAGCGATTTGGAAGTGCTCGCCGGGAAATATGTCTATGTATTCGAGTTTAAATACAACAAAAGCGTAGCAGAAGCTATGGATCAGATTCACTCACGCGATTATGCCGGAAAATATGCTATCTGCGAAAAGACTGTCTATCTCATTGGGGCAAATTTTAATGAGAAGAAGGAGGAAAGAGGCTTAGAGTATGAAATCGAAAAATTGAAATAATGACCCCGCTACGCGCTCTTTTATATTATTTATATTATTGGGTATGGAGGCGAACTTAATTGGGGGGAAGGTGTTGGAATTTATATAGGTCGTACCTATAAGTTTAGGAATTATGAAAAGCACTTGGATATGGAATTAGTTGACTGGTTTGTGAAGACGCTGCGGGAGAATCCCGCTATCGCTATCTTTATCACTTTGGGTATCGGTTTTTGGATAGGGAAACTGAAGTATAAGAATTTTTCGCTTGGCACCGTGACTTCGGTGCTGCTTGTCGGTGTGCTGGTAGGGCAACTCGACATACCGGTGCCCGGCCCTCTCAAACAAGTGTTCTTCCTCCTCTTTCTCTTCGCTATCGGATATAGCGTGGGCCCACAATTCTTTGCCTCTCTGAAAGGGTCGGGAGTCAAACAGGTGCTCTTCGCTGTGGTGATGTGTCTCATTGTGCTTGGATGCACCTTCGGAGTGGCACAGCTTTTCCATTACAATAAAGGTGAGGCAGCCGGTCTCTTTGCCGGTGCACAGACTATGTCGGCAGTAATTGGGGTCGCTGACGACACCATCCAGACTCTAAATGCTTCGGATGCCGACAAGACAGCTTGGATCAACATAATCCCTGTCTCCTATGCAGTGACCTATATCTTCGGCACCATCGGATCTGCATGGATCATCGGGACATTGGGTCCCTCACTCTTAGGAGGATTAAAAAAGGTGAAGCAACAGACTGAAGACCTCGAGCGGAGCATGAATCAAGACCCTTCTTCCAATGACCCGGCACTCGTCAGTGCTTGGCGTCCGGTAGTCTACAGAGCTTACAATGTGGATGGCACTTGGTTTGATACTCCTCACACTGTCAAGGAAATTGAAGACTATATGGAGAAGCAGGGGCGTCACCTCATTATAGAGCGTGTGCGCAGCGGCTCTACACTGACCAACCAACCGGTAGCAGATTTCATCGTCAAGAAGGGGGATGATATCGTCATCGCCGGGCGTCGAGAGTTTGCAATCGAAGA
The DNA here is from genome assembly GCA_964399005.1 of uncultured Sangeribacter sp. Lineage (GTDB taxonomy): Bacteria > Bacteroidota > Bacteroidia > Bacteroidales > Muribaculaceae > Lepagella. The sequence continues at coordinate 2,196 of CAYNPB010000049.1, read as the reverse complement.
TGAAAGCTGGCTCGGCAAGGAAATTTCAGATTCTTCGCTTCTATCTTTCCCAATAGAAAGAATCCCCGTGATGGTAGCATCGAAATATATGGTGGGAGCTACGGTAGCGGACTTCCGGGAATCGCCACACACCAAAGGAGTGGTAATCGACAGCATCAAGCGTGGCAACGTCGAGATTCCGGTATTGGCTTCCACTCGACTTCAGAGAGGGGATATGCTGACGATCAGCGGACAAGTATCGGATGTGAATGCGGCCGCCTCATATATCGGCTATCCGGACAAACCTACCACTGCTTCAGATATGGTATTCGTAGGCATAGGCATTGCAATCGGAGCGTTGATAGGAGCAATCACAGTCCATTTGGGAGGCATTCCTGTGAGCCTCTCCACAAGCGGCGGCGCACTGATAGCCGGATTGGTGCTTGGATGGCTACGCTCAAAGCATCCTACATTCGGACAGATTCCGGATTCGGCTGTCTGGATATTCAATAATGTCGGCTTGAATATGTTTATTGCCGTAGTCGGTATTTCTGCGGGTCCTACATTCATATCAGGTCTGCATCAGGTAGGATGGCAGATGCTTGTGGCCGGAATTCTTTCTACAGGACTCCCTCTTATAATCGGAATCTTGGTTGCCAATAAGATATTTAAGTTTCATCCGGCTATCGCACTCGGATGCGTGGCAGGGGCAAGGACCACTACTGCTGCACTGGGTGCAGTGCAGGATACGCTCCAATCCACTATCCCGGCAATGGGATATACGGTGACTTATGCCATCGGCAATACGCTTTTAATACTTTGCGGATTGGCTATGGTGCTTTTGTGACAATGATTGAATGATACAAAAGAAAAGATATAAAGGGTCGGCTCGGTTACCGACCCTTTTTTATGTAGTCTGTGTAGACGGGCTTCACACTATTACAATTGTTGCTACCGATACAACATTTGTTGCTACATAAAACACAAGTCACTATTTAATAATTAATTATCAACTATACATCATCAGAATAATAAAAGCTATTTCAGGGTGTTATTAAAAAATCGGCGATGATTTTCACTTAGTAGGATTCAGAAAATTTTTGATATTTGGGGCAACAAGTTTTATATGCGGCAGGGGAAATACGTCGTAATTTTGCAGCAGAAACTTTTACTAAAACCCAATAACATGAAAAAAGGAATTCTCAGTGCCATCATGATCCTGCTCTCAGCAGTCATGGCCTTTTCACAGAACATTACTGTGAACGGAACCGTCTATTCCCGTATCGACGACGAACCCCTGATTGGCGCTACAGTAATGTGCCAACTTACTCAGCAGGGTACGGCTACCGATATTGACGGTGCTTTCCAATTGACAGTGCCGGAAGGCGCAACTATTAAAGTATCCTACGTGGGCTACCAGACAGTAGAGCTCCCTGCACAGGAGAGCATGACAATCTACCTCGATGAAGATTCTGGCCTGCTCGACGAATTGGTAGTGGTAGGCTACCAGACAGTGCGCAAGGCTGACCTCACCGGTGCAGTATCAGTGGTCTCCACAAAATCTCTCGAGACATCATCCGATAGCGACCCGATGCGTGCATTGCAAGGTAAGGTGCCGGGCATGACAATCAACGCCAACGGTTCTCCTGCCGGAACAGGCTCAGTCCGCATCCGTGGTATAGGCTCCTTTAACGCTTCTCAGGATCCCCTCTTCATCATCGACGGAGTTCCTACTACCGCCTCCCTGAACTCTCTCAACATGAACGATATCGAGAGCATGCAGGTGCTTAAGGATGCTGCTTCAGCTTCTATATATGGTTCACGAGCTGCAAACGGCGTCATCATCATCACTACAAAAAAAGGTAAGAGCCAGGGTAAAGTCAATGTAAGCTTCAATGCTAACTTCACCGCTCAGTTCTACTCCTCTCAGTCGAAGATGAAGCTCCTTGACACTCCGGGCTACGCAACAGCAATGGCTCAGGCAGCTCTCAACGACGGACTTGACCCTGTGGCATACGCTTCAAGCTATGGCCTAAACCTCAATGCAACTTCCGGCTATCCTATCAGCGTCTACAACTACCGCACAGGTGACTATCAGAACTATACAGTGAATGGCCTCTACGACGGATTCATCAACCGCAAACAGACCATGAGAATGTCAGACACCGACTGGCTCGACGAGATCTCCCGCACCGGCTTCATGCAGCACTACGACGC
>CAYNPB010000048.1:0-15818 GCA_964399005.1 uncultured Sangeribacter sp. | reverse complement strand
TTAATTAGCGGTTGGATTCGGCTATCCAGGCTGCGAGGCCGGCGTTGAAGCTGTCGGCTTCGAGGAGAGTCTCCATGGGGAGATGCATACGATAGCGCCAGTAGTGCTGAGAGTTGGCCGGAATGTTGATGAGTTCGTCGTGCGGATTGTCGCGTCTCAGAGTTCCGTCGGTGCTAAGCCAATCCTGAAGGGGAAGAATGCAGAGCATGGAAGGAGACTTGAGATGCAAGTCTACAATCTTGCCGCATATCCAGGGCTCAGCATAGAATGGAGCTTGTCCGGGTTCTTTGAGCACATAGTTGAAGAAGCGCTGTGTAGCTGCGGGATCCTGTTCCCACCAAGCGCGGATTCCATCCATGTCGTGGGTGGATGTAGTGCAAACGCTATAGTAGGGATAGTGCCAAGTCTCTCCAAATTCGACTTTCGGATCCTTTGGCATACGCTGGATCTCAAGAGCGAGTATCTGGAGGCGATGCATCACCTCAGGCACGCAGTCAGGAATCATTCCGAGGTCTTCCGCACAAGTGAGCATTCCGGTGGAATCCAACAGAGGCGGGAGTTTCCACATTGCCTTGCCATACCAGAAATCGTTCATACGGCGATAGTAGAAATCGTTGTATAGACGATTGAAGCACCAACGTTCGTAGTCAGTCAGAGCACGGTATTGATAAGTGAACTGAGCCGAGATTCTCGGGTGATAATGTCCCTTGCGGTACGGATCTTCTATGAAGAGCACATCATCGATCAGCCCCATTAGTGCATTCTTGATGCGAGTGTTCTTTTCATCCGGAGCAAGGCGGGAGAAATGATCTACGACTTTGCGCTGATTGTCGACAAACTCTTTCAGACGGTAGCGACCTGCACTAATTTCTTCAAGATATTCATGCTTCACCTCCTCTGTATATTCTCCGAAGAAATCACCGATCATCCATTCCATAATATACGGATTGGCCTGAATTTCGGGATTGATCCAGAAATCGTAGTTATTCTTCAGTTCTTCAGGCGAGAAGGGGAGTGCCGGATTGAAATATCCGAGCAGGCCATGGACAGCAGTCATCGGAATCTGCCAGATTCTGAAGAATCCAAGTATATGGTCGATACGGTAAGCATCGAAATATTCAGCCATCTTCTGGAAGCGACGTTTCCACCACAAGAAGCCGTCTTTAGCCATTTCGTCCCAATTGTAGGTCGGGAATCCCCAGTTTTGTCCAAGCACAGAGAAATCATCCGGTGGAGCACCTGCCTGGCAATCCATGTTGAAAAGACGAGGGTCTTTCCAAGCGTCGACACTTTCGCGGCCTATACCTATAGGAATATCACCCTTAAGCACGATGCCATGCTGATGAGCATAGTCTCTCACTTCGCGTAGCTGGCGGTCAAGATGATACTGCACATAATAATAGTACAGTATATCATATTGGTGAGCAGCTATAAACTCTTCCACTTTTGCTTCATCATAGACAGCATATTCTCCCCACTGAGCATTGTCAGCAGTATGGAAATGGTCGCGTAAAACTGACCAAGCTGCGTAAGAACGGAGCCAATATTCATTGTTCTTTACAAACTCCTTGTATTCAGCAGAATCTTGTGTCGCTTTCCCTTGCTCAGCATAAATCTCGTGGAGATATGCATTCTTAAGATTATTGACAGCCTCATAGTCGATCTGCGGGAGCTCATTGAGCTTTGCTATCTCAGCAGTATAATAATCGCGACGTTCCTTATCCTTGATAGCTCCGACAGCTTTCAGACGCAAATACATCGGATGGAGGGCAAAGGTTGAGTTTGCGCTGTAAGGATAAGAGTCTGTCCATGTCCCGGTCTTAGTAGTGTCGTTGATAGGAAGCACCTGCACGATCTTCTGTCCGGTCTTCACACACCAGTCTACCATCTTCTTAAGATCGTAGAAATCACCAACCCCGGCATCTTCATTCGAACGGAGTGAGAATACCGGAATGGCAGTTCCTGCCCCTTTCCAAGACTTTCGGGGATTTTCAAAACGTAGACCGTCGAAAACCAATGCAGTCCCTTTTTCTCTCGGGAAGAAGTCAAGACGACGGTTGTCTCTGGCTTCCCAATCCACCACCTTACGGCTCTTTTTGTCGAGAATGACAAATTTATATTCGAAAGGAAGTTTGATGTCTTTCATATCGAGCTCCACTTCCCAGATGGGATAGCGAGCGTCATTGAAGATAAGAGCCTTTTCCGGATACCAAGCTCCAAGAGAGCGAGGTTCGCCACAGATGGCAAGCACTTCGTCGGGCTTTACCATTGGAGCGGTGACTTTGAAAAGCACCTTTCCTGCCGATGGGGAAATGGGTTGGTTGCGGTAGTTACGGCTCAGCATTCCGTCGACGAATGCCGATGAATAATATGGCTTGTCGTTAGGGACATCTTGCCAAGAGGCATGAATGTCATAAACCGTCACGTCTTTGCCGGCCTCGAAACGATGGGGCGCACCCCATTCCTCTCTCCATTCCTTACCTTCGGCTTTGACAATAAACCGATAGGAGAAGCTTTTGACTGAAGCAGCTACTTCAAAGGATGCAGTCCAGAGATCTGGAGCAGTCATTTCAAGCATCGGAGCCTTGAGTGGGTCGTCGCTACCAAGCTGGGGAATTGATCCGCATATATATACGGCTTCCCCCCATTGGGTGTGGTAGTCGATATGGATCTTGACTTTCATGGATTTATCTTAAGTTAAGAGTTTAATGGTTGAAGATTTTAATAGGTTTTAACCGCAACGAGAGTTGCCGCAGGATGTGCAAATGAGGCATCCTTCTTGATAAACAAGTGTCTCGGCTCCACAGTTCGGACATTTTCCGCTTCCTACGGTGCCATTAGGCACATATTTCTTCAAAGCGCGCTCCACTCCATTTTTCCATGTGTTTATACTGTTGGAGTCAAGTTCCAGTCCCTGAACGAGTTTGATCACCTGATCGATGGGCATCCCATAACGAAGAACGCCTGAAATTAGTTTTGCATAGTTCCAGAATTCCGGCTTAAATTTTTCGCTCAGACCCTCGATTGTAGTCTTATATCCGCGCTTGTTGATAAATTGGAAGTCGTAGCGCTTGCGTCCATCAGGAAGAGTTTGCTTTATGATCTTTCCATGATTGATGCTTTTCGGGCAGAATATGCCATCTTCATCGTCGGCAAGACCGGTGAAGATCTCATAAGGTTTCCCATCGACGAGACCTACGAAAGCAATCCATTTCTCCTTATTGTTCTGGAATCTTACTACGTCAGCTTCCAGTTCCATCGGACGCTTGGCCACATGATCGGGAGTATGGATAAGATTGGGCTTTGCTTCCTCCTTTTTCTTTATTGATTCAAGCACATTGTTGCGAGAGCCGTCTCGATATACGGTGCAACCTTTGCAGCCCGCTTTCCAAGCCTGCATATAGAGTTCACCTACGAGTTCTTCGGTGACATCGGAAGGGAGATTGATGGTGACAGAGATGGAATGGTCTACCCATTTCTGGACTGAACCTTGCATGCGCACCTTTTCCATCCAGTCGATATCGTTGGATGTAGCTTTAAAATAAGGTGATTTCTTGACGAGTTCGTCTACTTCCTCCTGAGTCATATTTTTCTTCGGCTCCATTCCGTTGATACGCATCCAGTCGATAAACTTGGGGTGATATACAAGGAATTCCTCGTAAGCTTCGCCCACTTCATCTACAAAGTCAACGCTAACGTTTTCATCTCCGGGTACAATCTTGCGTCTTCTCTTATAGACCGGAAGGAATACGGGTTCAAGTCCGGAAGTGGTGCGAGTCATCAGAGAAGTGGTGCCTGTGGGGGCTATGGTCAGGCAAGCGATGTTGCGACGTCCGTGTTTCACCATTCTTTCATAAAGCTCAGGGTCAGCCTCCTTGATGCGCTGTATGAAAGGATTGTTTTTTTCTCTTTCAGCGTCATAGATTTCGAACGCACCTCGTTCTTCAGCAGCAGTGACAGAAGCCGAGTAGTAGGCAAGTGCAAGCTGCTTATGTACTTCAGTAGAGAAGGCTGTAGCTTCCGGTGTGCCGTAGCGCAGGCCAAGAGCGGCAAGCATATCCCCTTCGCCGGTAGTGCCGCAACCGGTGCGTCGCCCGAGAAGCGTTTTGTCGCGGATTTTTTCCCAAAGGTGAAGTTCTGTGTATTTGACTTCTTCTGTCTCAGGATCCTCTTTGATTTTGGCAATGATCTGCTCGATCTTCTCCATCTCGAGATCGATGATATCATCCATAATCCTTTGAGCCTTGCCTACGTGCTTCTTGAAAAGCTCAAAGTCGAAAGAGGCCTCCGGAGTGAAAGGATTCTTTACATAGCTGTAAAGGTTGATGGCTGTCAGGCGACAGCTGTCGTAGGGGCAAAGTGGGATTTCTCCACAAGGATTGGTGGAGATGGTCTCAAATCCAAGATCCTCGTAGCAATCAGGCACACTTTCCTTTATGATGGTGTCCCAGAAAAGCACACCCGGTTCGGCGCTTTTCCAAGCATTGTGCACAATTTTCTTCCAGAGAGCTGACGCATCAATCTCTTTGGTGACAATGGGATCGTCAGACTTGACCGGGAATTTCTGAACGTATGGAGTTCCAGATTCGGCACATAGCATGAACGTATCGTCAATTCTGACCGAGACATTTGCACCCGTCACCTTGCCTTGCTCCATCTTTGCGTCGATGAAAGCCTCGGCATCTGGATGCTTTATGCTTACTGTGAGCATCAAGGCACCGCGACGCCCATCTTGTGCCACTTCACGGGTAGAGTTGCTGTAGCGTTCCATAAAAGGAACGAGACCTGTAGATGTTATGGCGGAATTTTTCACAGGAGTCCCTTTCGGACGGAGATGACTCAGGTCATGGCCAACACCACCACGGCGTTTCATAAGCTGCACTTGCTCCTCATCCTCACGGATAATGCCACCGTAGGAATCAGGGTGCCCATCCAGACCAACTACGAAACAATTGGAGAGTGAGCCTACCTGAAAATTATTGCCAATTCCGGCCATAGGGCTTCCTTGCGGCACGATATAACGGAAATCTTTGATGAGATCAAAGACTTCCTCTTCGCTCATTGGATTAGGATACTTATTCTCAATGCGTGCAATCTCCGATGCAATTCTATGGTGCATGTCGTCGGGAGTGCGTTCGTAAACGTTGCCATATGAGTCTTTGAGGGCATATTTGCTTGCCCATACGCGAGCAGCAAGCTCATCACCATTGAAATATTCAAGGGCACCTTGATAAGCCTCTTCGCCAGTGTATTTTTTTTCTTGGTCAGACATGTGGGTTAGCTGTATTGTAGTTTGACTTTGGGATGCAAAGTTCGTAAAAATTTCCCAAAAATCATAGACTTTTCATGAAGATTTTTTTGAGAAATTTCTATATTTATAAATTAAGAGATTGTATGATAGTGTTTTCCTTAATTTGTTTACACCAAAAGTTTTCTAATATGCGAATTAATGCGCAATATGCATGAATGAGATTGAAGGATAAGGATTGCGTCTGAATGCGAGCAACTTATCCAAGAAGAGATTTCAGACGATCTTCGTCGAGGATCGTGAATATTTGCTTTCCGTAAGGGGTCAGCGAAGGATCAGGGAGCGACATGAGTTGCCCGACAATATTTTCCATCTCGCTTTGCGACAGTCTGCGTCCTCTTGTAATGGCTGCGCTTCTTGCCATGACGAGAGCCATACGCTCCATGATGTCGTCCACGGGATCAGATGTAGTACCGAAGCTGTCTGATTCTTCCCTTACAGATTCGAGAATCCTCAATACTGTCTCTTTGGCATCGCTTTGGCTTATCATAGTCGGCACGGCCGCAATCAGCCAATTGCTGTCTGACTCGTATTCAAGAGAGAATCCGATGGAGGATAGTTCAGATTGAACTCTGGCAAGGGCATCCTGCTGGTCATAGTTAAGGGTTATCGACTCGGGGAAAAGCACACGTTGGCTTGTCACCTCCATGCGACGAACGCTGCGGAGACAATCCTCAAACAGAATTTTCAAATGGGCGCGATGCTGATCGATCACCATTACGCCACTGCGAGAGCCCGTGATGATGTATTTGTCGGCATATTGGAAACACTCTTTCCCGGGGAGCTTGGGATTTTCATCTATAGCGGGAAGCACGCCTTCCACCTGAGGCATTTCACGAGCTGATTCTTCCTGACGATGCATGAAGCGGTTATAGAGGGTGTCCCAATTTCTGACATTGCTACGGTTTTGCTGATTGCTCTGATAGCCTGAAGCAAAATTGCTGCCGAAAGAGTCGGAACCGGCCGGCTGATTAAGATAGTCGGTTGAGCCGGTCATCTCAAACGGATTGTAATCTGAGGGGACAGGAATGACAGGGTTCTCGGGAGCTCCCTGCTCAGGAGACTGAATCGGCACAAGATCAGTGTCAAAGTCAATCTGAGGCGCGGCCGCAAATTTTCCTAAGGCAGCCTTGACACTTGCTCCAAGAATGCTGAGAATTTCTTTCTCGCGCTCCAGTTTCACCTCGTTTTTGCTTGGATGGATATTGATGTCGATTTCAGCTGGATCCACTTGAATCTTCACAAAGTAGCAAGGTTGGGTGTCGGTAGCAATCAGATTTTCAAAGCAGCCGGTGATCACCTTGTGCATCTTCAGATGATTTATGTGGCGGCCATTAGCAATGAGATGCCAAAGAGCATTTCTTCTTCGAGCAAATTCCGGACGAGATATATAGCCTTGTATCTTTACGAGGTCGGTATCTACATCAATAGGAATCAGCTGCATATTAAGATTGTTTTTCCAGATGTCGTTGATTCTCTGGAGCATACTTCCGGGGCGAAGGTCAAGGACTCTTGTCCCTGTGTCGATGCTAATGCGAAGATTGTTGTTGACGAGAGCCATACGTTCGAATTCCCTCATGATATGTCCGAGTTCCCCGGCATCAGACTTTAGGAATTTCCGTCGGGCGGGAAAGTTAAAGAAGAGATTGCGAACGCTTATTGATGTACCCTTTTCACACATGTATGGTTCTTGACTTTCCACCTTTGATCCATTGATCAGCAGGCGAGTGCCCATCTGGGAGTCTTCGGTGCGAGTGCGGAGTTCCACTTGGGAAATGGCACAGATGGAGGGGAGGGCTTCCCCACGGAATCCCATAGTGTGAAGGGAAAAAAGATCTGAAGCACTTTTTATCTTCGACGTAGCATGGCGTTCGAAAGCCATTCGAGCATCAGTCTCCGACATCCCTTTGCCATTGTCGATGACCTGTATGAGTGTCTTTCCGGCATCCTTTATGAAAATCTTGATGTCGGTGGCGCCTGCGTCGGCAGCATTCTCTACGAGTTCCTTTATCACAGAGGCCGGACGCTGGATTACCTCCCCAGCTGCTATTTGATTAGCTACCGAGTCGGGTAGCAGTCTTATGACATCCATAATCTAAGTAGCTCACAAAAATTAAACGATACACGAAAATCAAGTAGCATTATTCGGCGAAATATTGCTCAAGGGCTTCTGAAATCTCACCCAACTCATCGTCCCATCTCAAGACTCCTTCAATCATAGTTCCTTTAGGACGAATGGCATCAAGCCAGCGGAAATTAGGAAGATATTTCTGGGCTTTCTTTATCAGGAACAGAGGAGTTGCGTTGCCGGTCACCTCCGGCCACATCTTGATTTTCTCTATCTGACGGTCTTTGAGGTCGACAGTCATGTAGCTGCTTTCAGCGTCTACAAGTTTATTATAGGACGAATCATTTTCCATTGGAAGCATGATGACTTGCACATTGCCGTCGATATAGAGACGCTTCAGGTAGTTGTCTTCAAACCAAGCTTCCATCTTCTTTCCGGAGAGCTGATTGTAGAAATCCTCGTCGACATGCTCGGCAGTGAATGCGGATTTCGGAAGCAGTGCATGGTCGACAGTGGAGTCGTTGAAATGCAGAATGATCTCTTCTCCATTCACTTGACGCTCTCCATTCCAGACTACAGGCTTCCTCTTCATAAAGAGAAGTGAGTCGTTCTCATAAATTTCCAAAGTATCAGCTACTCCTTGAATATCCTGATTAAAGAAGCGCGCACGAGGATAAGCCTTGGCCACATGATAGTCTCTGATTTCTTGAATGATCATTTCAATCTCTTCCTCGGCGTTTGGGGGTTGTGGAGAGGAGGGGATTGGCTTTCGGACCGAATTATTGGAGATTTCGGAATTATCGGAGTGATCGGAATTTTTGGAGAGATTGGATTTATCGGATTTATCGGAGTGATCGGAGTTATCAGAGCTATCAGAGATATTTGGGATGGAGTCGGAGATGGCGATGCTATCTGAGATGGCGATGCTGTCAGGGAGAGCGAGACTGTCAGGGATGGCAATGCTGTCGGGGAGGGCAAGAGCTGGTATGGAGTCGGGAGCTTCCGGGATTTGCGCGGGAGCTTTTGGGGTATGCTCTTCCTTTATGATTGCAAGCATGGAAGCGAGCATGCCTCTCATTTCTTCTTTAGAAATGGGGGCGAGCAATTCGTCATCTTCATCATTATAGCTCCATTCAAGATATTCAAAGTCAGAAGTCTTGAAAGGTTCCTGTACGAATCTTTCTGGATAAAATTTCGGGACTCTGATCGTATCCTGCATAATATATGTGAAGATGGAATCTGCTCTCAAATAGAGAGTATCCGGGCGTGAATATTCCTTAAGCAGTGGATATTCAGTAGCAAAAGCCTCCTTGGTAGAGTCATTGTACATTCCGAATCCGCTTATTAGAATTATCTTGTTGGCAGTGTCGGTAATAATAGTAGGTTGGCCAAGTTTGGTAAGGTCACGATATTGGTAAGCGCGACTGATACGAGTGGCATTGTCATATACAATAGAGTCACCTTCAAGAGTAGTGGCTCTACCGAGAGAATCCTTGTGAATGATAAGCGACCGATGGATCATGTCGAGATTGCCGGTCTGCGTGTTATACCATCCTTTGCTTGTATATATAGTGTCGTTGGGGCCGTAGATATCAGTCGGACTGTCGATACGCGCCAAGTGAGTAGCCGTATTGTAATAAAGAGTGTCGCTCAGTAGAGAGTAGTTATCCTTATGATTTATAAGTTCAACATCATAGAAGAATTCAGCATCCTTAGTCCGGCTGTTGTATTGTCCGAAAATAGAAGTCAGAGTGTTGACATCATCTTTAAGCAGACCTCCGCAACCATAGAATCCTATTTCGAGATCAACATCATAATCGAGGGTATCTGTAAGGAGTTCACCTGTAGGGTCCTTGAGCCTTACTTTGGGTTCAGAGGGGCCTTTAGTCAGTTTTGCCAGTCTGGCATCCCCATTATAATACAGTTGGTCGGCCCATACGAAGAGGGTATCCCCTTGCTCCATACGGATATGACCGAAAGCATCCATCGAGTTGATCTCGGGATAATAGTATGCAGAATCGCAAAACATCCATAGAGAGCCTTGACGGAACTTCACATTTCCGGTCACAATTTGTTTTTCGGTTGTGTCATTCCAAGCGGGTTGCAGCTTGTAGAGACTATCGGCATATTCAAGAAATATCTTATTGCTCTGATACCTGTTTTGTGAAGGGATTTCAGGTTTAATGGGTCTTGTAGGAGCCGGGCGGGTATAGGTTTCCTCTTTCTTCTGGGCGTTTCTGCGTTTCACTTGCTGTGCATATGCACTGAAAGCGATGTCGCCGATGAAGATCAGCGACATCAGTCCGATAAAGCTCAGAAGTCCTTTTTGATACCGAGTCATTTATTTTTCTGCCTTCTCTTTCTCCCATCCGTCGTATTGGAATTCGCAATTGTTCCAACCTTCGGAAATGTGCACGTAGGTGTCTTTGATCTTCTTTTCAACCCAATCCTTGACAATCTGCTGCTTAGTAGCTTGCTCATACATGCGTTTGAGCATATTGTAGTCTTCGGCGAGATTGGCATTATGACCGGGTATGCGGGCCTGTAGCCTAACCATGACAGCCACTTCCTGATTTTTCTTAGGGTCGGTCATGATAAAAGGTTCGCTGACGTCGCCGGGCTGCATATGCTCAATGCGCTGGGCGATTTCCGGGGGAAGATCTTGCATCTCAAATCGGGATGTGCCGAAGCGTTCGCTATACTCATTGGAGTTGATCATCAGACCCCTGTTGTTGCGGGAGTCTTTGTCCTGACTGATATAGCGCACGCTCTCATCGAATGTGAACTGTCCGGCAGCGATCTCTTTTCTGATGGAATCGAGGCGCATGGTGGCGTCGCGAAGGTCTTTGGGGTTCACTTTTGGGCGGAGAAGAATGTGACGCACATTCACTTCATCTCCCTTGCGGTCGATGAATTGAATGATATGGTAGCCATATTCAGTCTCCACAATTCGGCTCACCTTCTTGGGGTCGTTGAGATTGAAGGCGACATTGGCAAATTCAGGCACGTAGCTTGAGCGGGTGGCATATCCTAATTCTCCACCTTTTGGAGCAGAGCCTGGGTCCTCGCTATAGAAGATAGCCAAAGTGGAAAATTCAGATTCCCCTTTGTTGATGCGATCGGTGAAATCACGCAGACGAGCCTTGACGTCTTCTATCTCTTGCTTTGGAATGATAGGATTGAGCTGCATGATCTGCACTTCCACCTGCATGGGCACATAAGGAATGCTGTCGGCGGGGAGTTTGGCAAAAAACTTCTTGACGTCGTTAGGAGTAGCCTTGACATTCTTGGTGAGGTTGCTCTGCACCTCCTCCTTAATGAAGGCAGTCCTCATCTGCTCCGTCACTTCATCACGGATAGAATTCCAAGGCTTACGGAACATTTCCTCAACTTTTTCGCGCGACCCGAGTCCCTTAATATAGTTGTTGAGCTGCATCTCAACTCTCGAAGAGAGTTGACCTGCCGGCGCCTCGATGGTGTCGATTTTTGCCTGATGAAGATATAGTTTCTCAACTGCGAGAAGCTCAGGAATCACACAATAAGGGTCGCCACCCGGACTGATTCCCATGCTTCGCATCTCAGCGTATTTGTTTTCTATTTCAGATTTGTAGATAGCATTGTCACCAACAATCCATGCCACCTCGTCGATGACATTTTTTTTCGGGCCTGTGTTTGAATCTGCGAACGCTGCTAATCCAATTGAAAAAGCGGCAGCCGCCAGTGCTATTGCAGAAATATTCTTTTTCATTTGTCTTGTATGATGTAAGTGCCTTCTTTCAAAATATTTTTTTCTATTGCCGAAGCCCGAAGAGCCTTTATCAAGCCAGCTTCATAGTCGGCGAGGTGTAGAGCCTTCATCCTGTCTTCGATAATTGGAGCCGCATACTCTTCGGGCATGATGGCACCGCTCTTTCTGAAGTCGGTCAGATGAAGGATATAGACTGTTCCGTTAAGTTCAGTCTCAAAATCGACGGTGTTTTCCACAAAGTTGTCACCGTCGCCAAGTTTCTGAGGAATTTCACCGGCAATCACGTCAAAGTCTATCCATTGGTCGGCGAAATACCGGAAAGCGGTAGCCTCGCGTCGGCCGGTGTTTTCCAATGCGTCGTAAGAATCGGGGTCGGCATTCTTCATCCAGTTTCGAATCTCGTCGAGATGGCGAGAAGTGACCGGGACTCTGATGAAAAGACCTTTCACTATAGGGCTTTCAAGACGCAATTCGCGTGCATGCTCCTTATAGTAAGCCTTGACTGCATCCATGTCTACAGGTTGGACACCGTTTCTGCGCATCTTCCTTCTATAAGAATCGGCTATCAGGCTTCTTCGGTAGTCGGCGGTCAGAGCATTGATGCGGTTCATGTCGTCGATTTGGCTTGCTGCGAGGTCTTCTATCAAAAAACCATCGATCCATTGGTCGGCAATTTTCCTGATGAGTGCGGTGCTATCGGCATTGGAGATTCCTGCCGGGAGTTGCCTGACGATGTCAGACAATAGTAGCACCGAATCGCGGTATTGAGCCACGATATCGCTGTCGGTCACTTCTGTGTCGCTCTGTCCACGTCCGCAGCCGGCTGCCAATATGATATAACTCAAAAATATTAGCGCGGGTCTTCTCATCTAAAAAGCAAAATTACAAAAAAAATTGAACGTATGCAACTTCGCTCAAAGAAAAACCCGGACAAATCGTCCGGGCTGTAATGTCTTAGTGCTTATGATATCTAAATCATTTGACTTTGCGTAGTACTTTTTCGTTGACTATCACAGGGTAGCGTGCTTTTAATTTTTCTACCCAATCATGTTCGAGCTTGTTCTGGTAGTCGCTTGTCACAAGGCTCTTTACATCAGTCATCGACTCTGGAGCATCAAGAAGTTTTGGCTCAAAGATGAAATAGACCGTATACTTCTTATTACTTGGATTCACCTGTTCTCCTCCAAATATGATATGGTCTACCATCGCATTCTGACCCTCTTCAAGAAGGATTTTATCTAAAGAAGCCTTGCCTGAGAATTGCTTTTTGATGGCTTTAAGTCCGGAGTCGTCCGACATTTCACGCAGTGCAGTCCTGACGAGTCCTGCTACTGAGTCATTTGTAGCCTGCACAAGTATACCCTTTACATGAGGTTTTGTCCATTTGTAATCCTCGCGATGAGCATTGAAGTAGTCGTTGAGTCCGTCGTTGTCTTTAGCAGCTTTATCCCAAACTTCCCGAAGACTTGCTTCGTAGAGCAAAGAGCCCTCGCGATATTCGTTCAGGAGATTGCGATAGTCCGGTTCGTTAGCATAGAGCCAATCGTATTCGGCAATCTTGACACTGTTTTCAAGATGATGATTCACATATCTTCTGAACTCTGCTTCAGCTTCTTCGCCGTCGGGAATAATCATCGGTCTTACTGTGGCTGCCCATTCTGCCAAGGAGATACTGTTTTTGCCAATCTTTGCTATTTCGATTGCGCCTAAGTCGGCAGGATTGATGGCGCGAGCGTGCCATGCGCTGTCGAGGCCGTTGACACGGATTTCACTGCACAGGGCCTCCATATTCTTCTCATTCAGCTTTGTCTTATGCTTCTTCTGAAGTTTTGAGATCAGATTCTTTTCTACAAGATCATATCTTTCATCTTGCGGATTGGCAATGCGTTTGAGAAGAGAAGGCTTCATTTCCATAAGGCTTGCCGGACCCTTTGCATCAAGTTTGCGGATCACGTGCCATCCAAACTGACTTCTGACCGGAAGCGAGATCTCATCTACCTGCAATGCAAAAGCGGCAGAGTCGAATGGCTCAACCATCATGCCGGCACCAAACCAACTGAGTTTGCCGCCCTGGCGTCCTGAACCTTTATCGTCGCTAAGTTCGCGTGCAAGGTCTTCAAATTTTTCCGGATTGGAAACTACGGCTTTGTAGATGCTGTCGATGGTGGCCTTGGCGGCTGCCTGCTGTTCGGCGGTTGCTGTAGAGGGCACCATTTTCATGATATGCTCCACCAATACAGTGCCACGAGCCGCGCGGTGCTTGCCACCTTTAAGGATATGATAGCCTTGTGGAGACTCCACTACATTGGAGATCTCACCGGGAGCGAGCGTGAAAGCAGTCTTTTCGAATTCATAAGGGAAACGCCCGTAGACAATATAGCCCATACGGCCACCGGCATTGCTGCTTGCACGGTCTACAGAATATTGAGCGGCTAGCTCGCTGAAATCTCCTCCATTCAGAAGCACATTGCGCAGAGAGTCAGCCTGAGCTTTTGCAGCACGGTTTTCCTTGTCGTCAGGGCTCTTGGCAAGCATGATATGAAATGCCTCGACTTCTTCGCGGCTAAGGTCGTAAGCTTCCTTCACAAGAGAATTGAGGTAGAGTGAATCCACCATGAATGGAGCGGCGAGATCGCGCTTATATTGATCCATTTCCTTATTGAAGGTGGTCATTGTGTCGAGTCTCTGTGCGAGAGCGTCAGCCACCTTAAGCTTATAGATCTTGAACATTTCTGCATATTCCTCAAGGGTCTGAGGATCTACCTGCTGCTGTTGGTTCTTATGGTAGAGATATTCGAATTCTGAGCGAGGGACATCCACGCCATTGACAGTCATGATGACTTCGTCTTTCGCGGCAGCGCAGAAGACTGAGCCGGCGATAATAGCTGATGCAGCTATGTGCTTTTTGTTCATTTTGTTTTCGATATGATAAAAACCGATGAGGAAAAAATCAAAAAAAGGAGGAAGCATAATTGCTTCACTCCTTTTTTAACGAATTATTTACGCGAAAATTGTATTGAAGATGTCTAAACTTTCATTACTTCAATAATTCATCGGCGTAAGCGGATATTTCAATCTGCCTGATTCAGACCCGGATTCTGAGAAAGTTTGTCGAGCACGTATTCTGCGGTCACCTCAAACTTCTTGGTCCTGGAGGATGGCACTTCATACATAGCATCCACCATTACTGTCTCAACTATGCTGCGGAGGCCGCGAGCACCGAGTTTATACTCTATAGCCTTGTCAACGATAGTATCGAGAGCCTCGTCGGTGAATTCGAGTTCCACACCATCCATCTCAAACAGTTTCTTATACTGGCGGATAATGGCATTTTTTGGTTCCACAAGAATGCGACGCAAAGCCTCGCGGTCGAGAGGGTCAAGGGCTGTGAGCACCGGCAGACGTCCTATGATCTCCGGAATGAGACCAAACGACTTGAGATCTTGCGGCATCACATAGCGCATCAGATTGTCACGCTTCTTCTTTGCATCGCTGCTGTTTTGCCCATATCCTACGGTGTGAGTGTTGAGTCGGGCAGCAATCTTGCGCTCTATGCCGTCGAAAGCACCTCCGCATACAAAAAGAATATTCTTCGTGTCGACCGGAATCATCTTTTGCTCCGGATGCTTGCGACCACCATTAGGGGGAACGAGCACTGTAGAGCCTTCAAGAAGTTTCAGCAATCCTTGCTGCACTCCTTCTCCGCTTACGTCGCGGGTGATGGAAGGATTGTCGCTCTTGCGGGCTATCTTATCAATTTCGTCGATAAAGACAATGCCACGTTCAGCTTTCTTCACATCGTAGTCGCATGCCTGGAGCAGACGGGTGAGCAGCGACTCAATATCTTCGCCGACATAGCCGGCTTCAGTCAGCACCGTAGCATCTACTATTGTGAAGGGCACATCGAGAAGTTTGGCGATGGTCTTAGCGAGAAGAGTCTTGCCCGTACCGGTAGGTCCCACGAGGATTACATTTGATTTCTCGATGTCTACGTCTTCCACATCCTGCTTCCCCTCGTCGAGGCGCTGGATACGCTTATAATGGTTGTAGACAGCTACTGCCATATATTTCTTAGCCTCATCTTGCCCAATGATATATTGGTCGAGAAATTTCTTTATATCCTTAGGTTTGGGGATGGAGTTACGGTCCTTTTTCTTCGGTTTTGCAGAATTCCGTTGAGCAAGTTCTGCTTGTGCGGTATTCTCTATGTACGACACGCAATCAGAGCATAGAGCCAACCCCGGCATTATCTCCACTACTGGATTAGCGTCGGAGTCTAAGACTCCGCACATAGCGCATTGCAGACCGGATCCTTGTGTCTTCTTTGCCATTTCAGATGGATTATTTCTTCTTTTCGTTGATTAGAATGCGGTCGATCATACCATATTCCTTAGCTTCAGAAGCTATCATCCAGTAGTCACGGTCGCTGTCGGCAGCCACTTTCTCAAGGCTCATGCCGCTGTGTTCGGAGATGATGCGATAGAGTTCATCCTTAAGTTTGAGAATCTCACGCGCAGTGATCTCAATATCGGAAGCCTGTCCCTGAATGCCGCCCATAGGCTGATGGATCATGACGCGGCTGTGAGGAAGGGCAAAGCGCTTTCCTTTCTCCCCGGCTACAAGAAGAACGGCTGCCATGGAAGCTGCCATGCCGGTGCAGATGGTGGAGACATCGCTGTTGACATACTGCATGG
>CAYNPB010000047.1:0-15830 GCA_964399005.1 uncultured Sangeribacter sp. | reverse complement strand
TTGAATGTGAAATTTGTTGCAACACCCGATTTTTGATACATTCCACACTGTTTTTAATACTCCCACTCCCTCATTCCCGACCCCCGCAAATCATCTGAGCCCAAAATATAACTTTTTCCCTCCCCTGAGCGTTATTATAAATAAATATGTATATAACAAATTCTCCCTACGACTATGAAATTTAAACTTCTGACCCTCGCCGCCGTATTGCTCGCTCTTGTATCGTCAAGTTGCGTCTCCAACAAGAAATACGCTGAGCTTCAAGGCAAATACGACAACCTCCAGAATGAGTATAATTCTACTCGCGAGCAACTGATTTCCACTAATGCGGAAGCCCGCAACCTCACTTCCCAACTCGAAGTTGCCAACAAGAGCAACGATGAGCTAAAGAAAGGAATGGGGCAGCTAAAGCATACCCTCGACAAGAGCCTCGAAGCCAACAATCAGGGTAGCGTCAACATCGCAAAACTCGTCGACGAGATCAATGCCTCCAACAAATACATCAAGCAGCTCGTAGACGCCAAGTCTAAATCTGACTCTCTCAATATAGCACTCACCAACCGCCTGACCCGCTCCCTCAGTAACGATGAGCTTAAAGACGTAGATGTGAAGGTGCTCAAGGGAGTAGTCTATATCTCTTTGGCCGACAACATGCTCTTCAAGAGCGGAAGCTACGAAGTCAGCGACCGGGCAATGGAGACTCTCTCAAAAATTGCAAAGATACTCAAAGACTATAAGGATTTCGACGTCCTTGTGGAAGGAAACACCGACAATGTGCCCATCTCGAAGACCAACATCCGCAACAACTGGGACCTCTCTGCTCTCCGAGCATCTTCTATCGTCCAGGTGCTTCAGACCAAGTTTGGCATCAACCCGCAGCGACTCTCGGCTGCCGGACGTGGCGAGTTCAACCCCATCTCCGACAACGACTCCGAGCTTGGCAAGCAGCGCAACCGCCGCACTGAGATCATCATCACTCCGAAGCTCGACGACTTCATGGATCTCATTGATAAAGCTCCCGAATCAAACGATTGATTCCCTAATCAAACACATACCCTCTTAAGGACGCACCTCTCGTGCGTCCTTTTTTATCCCTCCCCCTATTAGTCCTTTCCCCTATTAGCCCTCCCCCTATTAGCCCCATCTGCCCTATTGGGCCTATTCCCCTTTATTCCTATAAAAAATAAAGTAATTTTGTGCATTTATATCAAATTATTTATTAATTTTGTAATTACTATTCAAAAAATCACCGGAACTGACCTAAATCACGATAACTGATGTCTAAAAAAATCATTATAATTCTTGCTGCTTTGACATGTCTTCTCGTCTTTACACGTTGTAAGGAGGAGAAAGTATATAGAATAGGTGTCTCCCAATGTAGCCAAGACGACTGGCGCATGAAAATGAATGAGGAGATCAACC
Organism: uncultured Sangeribacter sp.; assembly: GCA_964399005.1. Classification (GTDB taxonomy): domain Bacteria; phylum Bacteroidota; class Bacteroidia; order Bacteroidales; family Muribaculaceae; genus Lepagella. The sequence goes on along the minus strand of CAYNPB010000047.1, from coordinate 14,408 downwards.
GCGAGATAATGTATCATGAAGATGCAGAAGTCGAGATCCGCTCTGCCGACGACAATAGCCAAAAGCAAATCGACGACATCCGCTATTTCGTGAAAAATGGCTTCGACATCATCATCGTGTCCCCAAACGAAGCTGAGTCCCTAACTCCTGTCATTAAGGAAGTATACGATTCCGGAATCCCGGTAATAATTTTCGACCGCAACATCAACGGCGAAAGCTACACCGCCCGCATCGGTGCCGACGACGTAGCTCTCGGACGAGCCGCAGCCCAATATGCTTTGAGCAAAAGACAAGGCAACCCGAATGCCATCGAAATCTACGGCCTCCCGGGTGCCACTCCCGCCGAAGGTCGTCATAAAGGATTCGACACGGAATTCATTTCTGCCGGCGGAAAGATATTAGCCGGTGTGCCGGCTGACTGGAATGAGGAAGATGCAATCCCTGTAGCCGATTCACTTTTGCGCATATACTCCGACGTTGACATCATCTTCGCTCACAACGACCGTATGGCTATCGGTGCATCAAAAGCCGCAAAAAAGCTCCACCGCGATGATATTTGCATCATAGGCATCGACGCTGCCCCTGAAATAGGAATCAAAGCCGTAGCCGACAGCATTATCGACGCCACATTCCTCTATCCTACTGAAGGACATCGTGTCATAAAGACCGCTCTCGCTATTCTTAAAGGTGAACCATACCAAAAGGAGACCATCCTCCCGGCTTCCTCAGCCGTCGATATAAGCAATGCCGACATCTTGCTGCGCCAGAATACCACAATGGAAGATGAGACCGACAAGATAGTGATCCTCAAAAACCGTCTTGACGACTATTGGGCGCAATATGCCACTCAGAAATATCTCTTCTATGCTTGCTTAGCCACAATTATCCTTCTCTTTGCTGTCGTATTCCTCGTGCTGCGCGTATATTGGCAGCACAAGCGACACCGCGAAGAACTCATGGCTCAAAATCATGCTCTTGAAGAGCAGCGCGATAAGCTTCAGGAACTCAATCAGAAACTCGAGGATGCCACTCAGTCGAAACTGATGTTCTTCACCAATGTTTCCCACGATCTCCGTACTCCGCTCACTCTGATTGCCGAGCCGGTGGCTCAGCTCGTGGAAGCTTCCAACCTCACTCCATCCCAGCACTCTCTGATTAAGATTGCCGACAAGAATGTCCGTATTCTTCATCGCCTCATCAACCAGATTCTCGACTACCGCAAATATGAAAACGGAAAACTCGACCTCCATCTTACGGAAATTGACTTCCGGCAGACGATCAAAGACTGGACCGAATCATTCGTCCAGCTTGCTCGCAAGCGCGATGTCAAGCTGATTCTTGATGAGCCTGGTGGAGATAGTCCGGTCAATCTCGCCATCGATGTCGAGAAAATGGAGCGCGTTTTCTTCAATCTCGTCTCAAACGCATTCAAATACACACGCGACAACGGCACCATCACCATTTCCTACGGCATAAATGATGGCAAACTCACACTGAAAGTTGCCGACACCGGAGAAGGCATCAGCGAGCGAGAACTCGGGAATATATTCGACCGCTTCTATCAGGTAGACCGTATACATCCCAAAGGCTCCGGCATCGGACTGTCATTAGCCAAAGCTTTTGTCGAGCTTCACGAAGGCACCATCACTGTAGAGAGCGAGATCAATAAGGGTTCCGTCTTTATTGTGACAATTCCCGTAGTGCATGTGGCTGAAACATCTCAGACTGTCGACAAACAGATTGAGGCCACCGCTGTCGAAGCTGAACTGCAGAACATTGATGGCAACTCCGAATTCGAATCCAACAAGCCGCTCGTATTGGTAATAGACGACAATCCCGACATTCGGGAGATGGTAGGCGTTCTATTAAGCCCCGACTACAACGTGATCACGGCAGTTAACGGCAGCGATGGAGTGAAAAAGGCCGCCAAATTTGTCCCGGACCTTGTGATTTGCGACGTAATGATGCCCGTCATGGATGGTCTCGAATGCTGCCGTCGCCTTAAAGAAGAGCCGGTCACCTCCCATATACCCGTACTTATGCTGACCGCCTGCTCTATGGATGAGCAGCGCGTGCAAGGCTACGACAACGGAGCCGACGGCTATCTCTCCAAGCCATTCTCGGCATCTGTATTGAAATCAAGAAGCTCAAGCCTTATAAAGAACCGACAGATAATCAAAGACCTTTGGCAAAATCCAATGGCAAAGAACACCGACCAAGCCGCGAATGCCAAAGATAAGGATCTTAAGGCCGAAAGAAAAGCCGCTCCGCAAAAAGATGTGGAAAATGAATTCTACTCCCGATTCCTTAAGATTTTCTATGAAGACATGGGCGACCCGGAGATTTCCGTAGATAGCCTCGCATCTAAAATGGGATTGGAACGCACTCAATTCTATAGAAAGATAAAGGCCATCACCAACTATTCCCCTGTAGAACTCATGCGCAACCTCCGCCTGAAAAAAGCCCGCGCTATGGTGACAGGTTCCGAAAAGAGCATCTCCGAGATTGGCTACGAAGTGGGATTCTCCACTCCGGCATACTTCACGAAATGCTACCGCGAAGCTTATGGAGAGACCCCGACTGAAACACGCCAGAAAATGAACTGATAAGAATTTTTCGCATTTTATTAGTAAAAAATCGTGGGAATCTGACACTTTTGTTGCGAACTATATAAAATTTCGTGCATCCCACGATTTTTAATACTCCATGCAAGATTCATCATATATGGGTTATAAAGTTTTACGCTAACTTTGCGCCAGAAACTTTTACTAAACCCATATAACATGAAAAAAGGAATCCTCAGCGCTCTCATGCTGCTCATCACAGCAGTCATGGCGTATTCACAGGACATCACTGTGAAAGGAACGGTCCTCTCGCGATTGGACAACGAGCCACTCATCGGAGCAACCGTTCTCTGTGAAATCAACCACCAGGGTACTGCTACCGACATCGACGGAAACTTTACTCTTACTGTCCCGGAAGGCTCGGTCATCAAAGTTTCATATGTAGGTTATCAGCCAGTAGAGGCAATCGCAACTCCTACTATGACAATCTATCTTGACGAAGATGCCGACCTTCTTGATGAAGTCGTAGTCATCGGTTATCAGACCGTCCGTAAAGCCGACCTCACAGGTGCTGTCTCTGTAATGAACATGAAAGAGCCCCTCTCTGAAAACTCCGGCAATATCATGAACTCTATGGCCGGCAAGATGCCCGGCGTCAACGTAGTGCCTGATGCTGCTCCGGGCGGCACAGGATCTATCCGCGTCCGCGGTATGTCGACTGCCAACTCAAGCAACGATCCTCTTTACATCATCGACGGTGTCCCTACCGACAATATCAACTGCATCAACCCCTCCGACATCGAGACAATGCAGGTGCTCAAGGATGCGGCTTCCGCTTCTATCTACGGTTCGCGCGCAGCCAACGGCGTTGTCATCATCACTACTAAGCATGGAAAGGGCGACAAGCTTACTATCAATGTCAACTACGCTGTCTCAGCCCAGACCATTGCTAAGCGCTACGACGTCATGGACGCTGAGCAGTGGGGACAGGCTTACTGGATGGCTGCAAAGAACTCAGGCATCAAGCCATCTCACATCCTCTATGGCGATGGTGCTACTCCTGTCCTCCAGAAATATTGCGATGGGAACCCCAACTTCCCGACTGCAAACACCGATTGGCAGGATCAGGTCTACCACACAGCTTGGACCAACAATCTGACCGCTTCCGTATCAAACAATACTGAAAAGGGTTCTGTTCTCTTCTCTGCCAACTACATCAACCAGAACGGTAACATCATCGACACATACTATCAGCGTATGTCGGCCCGCGTCAACTCTCGCTACAACTTCAACAAATATGTTGCTGTAGGCGAAAACCTCTTGGTAGCTCACTGGACCAACCGTGGTATGGATGTTGCCGGCGACCGTGGTATCCCCTTCACTGCACTCTCTCAGATGCCTGCTCTCCCGGTGCGTGGCATCAATGGCGAATGGGCCAACCCGATGACACTTATCAAGTCTGACCTTGCCAACCCGATGCAGCAGATTGCAAATGCTGCCGACAACTCTTCCAACTCCTGGAGAATCCTCGGTAATGCATTCCTCGAAGTTTACCCCGTTACAGGTCTCACCCTCAAGACAAACATCGGTATCGAGCACAGCCAGTATCTCAATCAGGAACTCGGCCGTCGTATCAATCCTAACGATGTCAATTCCGTAAGCGAAGCATATGGCCAGGGCGACACTTGGACTTGGACTAACACTGCCAACTACGTAAAGACATTCAACGAAAAGCATAATCTGATGGTACTCCTCGGCACCGAGGCTATCGGCTACACATTCCGCGATCTCTCAGCAAGCCGCGAAGGATATGCTTTCGAAGACACCGACTACATGCAGATTGGCGCCGGCACAGGCGACAAAAACAATGGTGGCGGCAAGACTCAGTGGAGCGTATTCTCACTCTTCGGTAAGATTGACTATAATTTCATGGACCGCTACCTCGTATCGTTCACTATCCGTCGCGACGAGAACTCTCGATTCGCTAAGAAACACCGTGCTGGCGTATTCCCCGCAGCTTCTATCGCATGGCGCCCGACCCAGGAAGCATTCTTCCCTCAAAACGACATCCTTACCGACATGAAGATCCGCTACTCTTGGGGTCAGAACGGTAACGCCAACATTCCTTCTCTCTATCCTGCTTATTCTACTTATATCTTCAACATCGGCAACGGTGCTTACGATATCAACGGCACAAATGCCTCTACCACTTCCGGTATCACTCTTGCATCTACAGGCAACCCCGAGTTGAAATGGGAGACTACAACCCAAAACAATATCGGTCTTGACCTCCAATTCCTCCACGGAGCTATCAACCTTAGTGCTGACTACTATATCAAGAAGACTACCGACATGCTTACTATCCCGCCGGCCCTCGACGTTGCAGGCGAGAATGCTGCAACTTGGCTCAACACCGGCTCTATGCGCAACAACGGTTGGGAAGTCACAGTAGGTTACAATTCTCCCCAATACGGCGATTTCTCTTGGAATGGTAGCATCAACATCTCTCAGTATAAGAACAAGCTCCTCCGACTCAACAGCCGTCAGGAATTCATCGGTGGCGACCAGCGTCTCGTGCCCGGCCAACCAATGGGTATCTACTACGGATATGTTTGCGACGGAATTTTCCAGAGCATGGAAGAAGTTGCCAACCACGCTGAGCAGCAGGGTGCCGCTCCGGGACGCCTGATGTATCGCGACCTCAATGGCGACGGATATATCACTGACGCCGACCGTTGCTTCATCGGCGACCCCAACCCCGACCTCTCAATGGGTATCAACCTCGCTTTCAAGTATAAAGGTTTCTCTCTTGATATGTTCTTCTCCGGCGACTTCGGTTTCGACATCCAGAACATCATGAAGGGTCAGCTCTACTCATTCGGTCGTGCCAACCTCAACACCAACCACGCTGCCGACATCCTGAATGCTTGGACTCCGGAAAACAAGAACACCGACATCCCGGCGCTCTCTACTACAGATGCCAACAACGAATCTCGCTTCTCTACATATTATGTGCAGGATGGCTCTTACATGAAGATGAAATATCTCAAACTTTCCTACCAGCTTCCTCAACACATCACACAGAAGTTTGCTTGCGAAAACTTGAGCATCTTCGGTCAGGTGGAAAACGTCTTCACCATGACAAAGTATAAAGGACTCGATCCTGAGCTCCTCCCCGGCGAATATGGCGCTCGAATCGATAATGGTGCTTACCCGCGCCCCCGCACATTCACAATCGGCCTGAATCTCCAGTTCTAACCATACAATGATATATACAATGAAAACTATAAAATACATGGCGAAAAAGGCATTCTTTGCTTCTGCCTTAATCGCACTCGGCATGTCTGCCACTTCTTGCGACGACCTGCTCGACACAAAGCCCCAGGGGGTATTCACCGACGAACAGATCAGAGACGACGAGGCTATCGACCTCATGACCTCTGCCTACGCCACTCTGCTATGCCACTATTTTGGCAATAATGAATCTTTTGCAGGCCCGATCAACAACTGGGTGTTCGACATCCGTAGCGACGACGCTCAGAAAGGTGGTGGCGAACTCGGCTACGAAGAATATATGCATGAGTTCTCTATCGGAAACGTGCAGAGCAACAACCCTATCCTTGACTACAAGTGGCGCAACGACTACTTTTCTATCTCTCGCTGCAACACTGCAATCCGATCTTTGAAGGCGTCATCCAACCTCAGCGAGGAAAACCGCAAGGCTTATATCGCCGAAATGAAGACGCTCCGAGCATACTATTACTTCGACCTCTACCGTATCTTCAAGAAGTTCCCTTACTTCGACGAGAACGTGTTCGACCCTTCAAGTGTCAGTGCAAGCAAATATTCTCGCGAAGAGATCATCGGCTTCATCACTCAGGATCTTAAAGATGCCTACGCCGACAATGTGGATCAACAATCCCAACCGGGTCGTTTCAATAAGTATGTCGCTGCTGGTGTCCTCGCCCGCGTAGCTCTCTTCAACCACGATTACGCTACAGCTGAGCAATATGCCGACTATGTTATCAAGAGCGGTCAGTATGAACTCTATCCCAACTTCCTCGACATGTCAAAGCCTGACTTCAACAATCAGTATGAGTCTGTGATGGCTGTCCAGTTCTCTTCTGCCAACTCACCCGACCAGTACAACTTCAACAACTGTCTTAACTGTACAGTATCTGAAGGAGACGTATATGGCAACGGCGACGACTTCTACACCGGCTCGCAGGATCTCGTCAATGCATTCCGCACAGACGCCAACGGTTTCCCTTACCTCGACAGCGCAAATGCTCCTTCTCAGAATCTTAATCGCGCTGACTACCCAGGCAACGTCGACCCTCGTGTAGACTTCACTTTCGGACGTATCGGTATGCCTTGGAGAGGTTATCAGTATAATGAAAAGTGGTGTCGCAACCTCAACAACTACAGCCAATTCTCCGGCAAGAAACCCTATCCTTCTCCCGACTCTCCTTTCGTTAAGGTTGGTATCGTGCCATGGGGTGCAAGCTCACTCAACTATATTATCGTGCGCTACGCCGACGTTCTGCTCATGAAGGCAGAGGCACTCATCGAGCAAAACAAGGATCTTGACGAGGCAAGAAATCTCATCAATCAAATTCGAGCTAAAGCCAACCGTTCTGTGGATCCTAACTACGAACCGATTGATGTCAACCCGAATGTTGCCAACTATTTGGTACGTGAATATGGTGCACAAGGATGGAATCAGGATTATGCCCGCAAGGCTGTCCGCATGGAGCGTCGCCTTGAGCTCGCTATGGAAGGCCTCCGCTGGTTCGACCTCGTACGCTGGGGAGAAGCTGTCAGCACAGTCAATGCTTACTATGCTAAGGAGAAATCTCTCTACCACTATCTCGACAACGCTCACCTCAACGAGGACGACATCTATTGCCCAATTCCTCTGTCTCAGGCTGACAACGCCGGTGATCTCTACAAATGATAAGCAACAATCTTCAATACCCTAAGAAATGAAACTTCTAAAATCAACATACTCCCTTGCAGCAGGCCTTTGCCTGCTGCTCACAGGGTGCTCTGAATACACTCCGACAGGATATACAGAGGCTCCCGAACTCCCCAAGGCATCCGCGCTCGCTTTCACTGTAGGTGGAGAAGCCAACCATCAAGTAGATCTTTCATGGATTATTCCCGCTGATAATGATGTGACTGGATGTATCCTTTACCGTGATGCTCAGGAAATCCAAAATTTCGCTCTCTCTGCCGACCGCACATATACCTACACTGCCCTGGGTACTGCCCTGGGTGAAGGTGTGGTCTACACTGTCAAAGTGAAATATGCCGACAACTCTCTTTCTGCCGGCACATCTGTAGTGGTCAATCTCCCCGCTGAGACCCTGGAAGGTGTCAAAGATCTTAAATACACTCGTAAAGGCCGTAACATCACTCTTGAATGGGATCTCCCATCACAGGCATTCCGCACCGGCATCAGAATCATCACAAATGGAGACTCTGACAAGGCTATCCTTCTCCCGGCCGACGCTACCTCCTACGTACTACGTTCTCAGCCGATGGAAGTTGATCTGACCTACGACGTGGAAGTTGTCTACGACACTTATTACTACTCTCCTGCTCAGTCAATAGAAGAGAATATCCCATACGTTGAGCCAAAACTTCTCTTCCTCCTTCCATCTGATGCAGCTACCTACAATGACCTTCCCGATGACGATGAACTGGCAGCCGCTACTTGGTTTGCTAAGCAACCAAACACTTATTTCATCCATCCGGCCGACATTCCTGACTATGACCCTGCTGATTATACTTGCATGTGGATTATGGTAGACCGTGTTGGCCTGCAGTTGGGTTGGGAGAACCTCCCGGGCGACCTCGCTTCTGAAAGCACAATTGCGGCTCTCAAGGCTTATTCAGCCGAAGGTGGCAACCTCTACCTCTCAACTATGGCTACCCAGCTCACAGTTCCACTCGGTTTCGTGCCTGACAATATGGCTCCGACAGTCTATGGCAATGGCGGTGGCGGTTCAGGCGACGACATTTGGACTATCAACCCATACCTTGGATGGATGTTCAAAGACGGTGCTGACCAGGGCTTCTACGACCGCACTGATCACGCTATCTTCAAAGACCTCAAGTTAGAAGAACTGAACGGATATCCCTATGCAAGCCTCCCGCTTATCGGTCCCGGACAGCGTGAAGACCACAACTGTCTCTGGGATTGCAACAGGTTTGGCAAAGGCAGCGAGCGCGACGTGATCAAGAACTTCGAAGTGACTACAAACTCTCTCGTTCTCGCTACATGGGGTCACGTCCGCGACCATTGCGTGGCAGGCCTTGTAGACTTCTACGGCAACCAGCTCCACGGACGCTGCGTAGCAAATGGCTTCGCTGCTTACGAATGGAACCAAAATTCAGGCGAAAACATTTATCAGGAAAATGTTGAGCAGCTCACAAAGAATATCCTTGATTATCTGAAATAATTTCCATAACTTTGCGGGTGGTGTGCCTTTTCAGGATTTTAAGCACACCACCCGTTTTTTCTCCTCTTAACCCTTGACCCTTAACCCTTGAACCTTGGTTCTTGACTCTTGACCCTTGTTCCTTGACTCTTGGTTCTTGACTCTTGGTTCTTGACCCTTAACTCATCACACTTAAAACAATGAACTTAACCAAACACTTAGCACTAATATCAGCCCTAACTCTCGCATCCAACGCGCAGGCAGATCTCGTTGCCCACTTCTCGATGGATGTCAAAGACGGCATGATTGAAGAGACTGTCAGCCACTCAAAGGCTGCCGTAGAAGGCAATTTCGCCCCGGAATGCCTCCCGGGCGCTGTTGGAGATGCTCTCCGCTTCGACGGATATACATCCCACGTCAAAGCTTCCCTCGGCAACATTCTCCCTGCCGACAATAAGACCCTCACAGTATCCATTTGGGTTGCGACTCCCTCCTACCCCATTATCCAGATCGACACCGACACAAAAGAGAAGACTCCTATCGTAAGCTGCCTTGACAAAGACAAGAAGACCGGTTTCGGTTTCTACCTCGGTTTCAATGGAAAATACTCTTTCGAAACTTATATCGGAGGTTGGCCACTATCTATAGAGGCCAATGACCCTCTACCCACATATCAATGGAACAATCTCGTGGCTGTCATAGACTGCGAAAGCAAGACCTCCAAGCTCTATAACAATGGCGTGGAAGTTGGCTCCGGGAAAGCAAGCGGCTCAATAAGCTACGCAGGTGGCAATTTCTATATGGGACAAGGCACCGAGTCCCGAATGTCAGGTCCTTTCCAATTGATGTCGTTCAATGGTCTCATCGACGACATTTCCATCTGGAATGAAGCAAAATCCCTTTCAGAAATCCAAAGTTGGAAGACCGAAAATGATCCTGATCTTGACATCCCCGCTTCCCGCTTCGCCGACCAACTGCTACGTCCCCGTTTCCACGGTATGCCCGCTGCCGGATGGACCAACGAATGCCACGGCATGACTTTCTCCGATGGCCGCTACCATCTCTTCTTCCAGAAAAATGCCGACGGACCCTACATGGCGCGCCTGCACTGGGGCCATATATCAAGCGCTAACCTCTATGACTGGCGCGAGGAAAAGATTGCCATAGCCCCGGGCGACCCTTACGACATCAAAGGATGCTGGAGCGGTTGCGTTTTCACCGATGATGAAATCACCGGCTCTAAGCCAAACATCCTCTACACCGCCGTAGACTATGCTAAGGCTACCATTGCTCAGGCTTCTCCCAAGACTGATGAACTCATCAATTGGGAGAAGAATCCCGCCAACCCTATCATCAACGGCCGTCCCGCAGGTCTTTCCGATGATTTCCGCGACCCCTACTTCTTCCGCAACGGCAACGATGCCTATATCATCGTAGGCTCTTCAAAAATCGAAAGCTCTTCCAAAGCCGTTGTTGGCACCACAACCCTCCATCACTACAACCCCTCCACCAAGACTTGGACCAACAACGGAGCTACCTTCTTCACCGGTTCTAACGCCGCTACTGACGGCACTTTCTGGGAAATGCCCAACATCACCAAAATGCCAGACGGACGCTGGCTCTTCACTGCAACTCCCCTGGGCACCTCGCAAGGTGTGCGCACACTCTACTGGACCGGCGACATATCTTCCGATGGCACATTTGTGCCCGACGCCAATTCCAAGTCCCCTCGACTCGTGGAGATGAACTCACGCGAAGGTTTCGGACTCCTCTCCCCTACTATCTATCGCCAGCAGGATAAGACTCTCGTGCTCGGCATTGTGCCCGACAAACTTCCAAGCATCAACAATTGGCAACTCGGTTGGGCCCACTGCTACTCTCTTCCTCGCGAATGGAGTCTTGCCGAAGATGGATCGCTTATCCAGAAGCCATTTGAAGGCCTCACAGGTCTCCGCTCTTCGACAATGTTCTCCCGCACTGATTTCGACCTATCAGGAGTCGTAGATCTTTCTCCCGTTTCGGGCCGTGCAGTTGAGATTTGCGGCACTTTTGAAGCCGGATCTTCTCCTTTTGGATTCAAAGTGTTCAAATCATCTGCCGGAGAAGGAAAAGTCTACTACAACCCCGTGGCCGGAGAAATAATCGCCGACTTCAGCGGCTTGAACCGACTGGTCAACGACAATGGGGTCTACGATGGCGTCTACAGATGTCCGCTTCCCATAAAACCTGCACAAGGAGAAGCTCTTAAAATCAACATTTTCATCGACCACTCCATACTCGACATTTTCATCAACGACCGCTGGGCCACTTCCATCCGTGTGTTCCCCACAGATGAGGATGCTAATGGAATCGAAGCCTTCTCCGATTCCACCACAAAAGTCGCCGACTTGAAAGCCTGGATTCTCGAAAGCAACTCCACAGGAGTCTCAGCCATCTCCCAAGATGCTTCCTCTGCCGAAATCTACACACTCCAGGGCCTCAAGGTTTCTCCCAAAGAAGCCAACAATTCCGGCATCTACATCCAAAACGGCAAAAAACGCCTCCACTGATCTGGAGCGCTCCGTCTCAATCTAACCCGGATTCCTTGTTTGTTCATGTGTGAGAGTGTGAGAGCCTTTGCTCGATCATCGATCCTTCGCCGTCCAAATCTAACCCGGATTCCTTGTTTGTTCATGCGTGAGAGCCTTTGGCTCGATCATCCAATTCTCTCTTACTGGGGGGTGGCTTTAGCCACCCCTATTTTTCATTTTGCAATTTCCCGATTTTTCACTATCTTTGCCGAAAATCCTGCATCATGAACCGAATTCTTCCACTCTTAATAGCCCTACTGACCCTCCTGGCCTCCTGCAGCGACCACCAAAATAAGAAATATAAGATTGGTGTCTCTCAGTGCAGCGGCGACTATTGGCGCGAAAAAACCAATCTCGACCTCCGCACCGAGCTCCTAAACCATCCCGATGTAAGCCTCGACTTCCGGAATGCCGACAATAGCTCTGAGCGCCAGATCGAAGATGTACGCTATTTCATCAATAATGGCTACGACCTCATCATCTTAGCCCCTAACGAATCCGCTCCCCTCGTAGAAGTAGTAAAGGAAGCGAAGACAAAAGGAATTCCTGTCGTCACTTTCGATCGTCGCATAGATAGCGACGACTTCACTGCGCATATGGAAGTCGACAATTTTGCTCTCGGCAAGGCTGCGGCTAAATATGCTTCTTCACTTGGCAAGAAACCTCTTCGGGTCATTGAAGTAAGAGGTCCCGAGTCCGCATCCCCCGCACAGTTGCGCCATCAGGGTTTCATGGAAGGAGTGAAAGAAAATCCTGATATCCAAGTCCTCGCAGACGTATTTGGCGAATGGGACAATGTCAGAGCCGAACAACTTCTCGACTCCCTCATCCCCATCTACCCCAATATCGACTTCGTCTTTGCTCACACAGACCATATGGCACTCGGAGCCTCAAAGGCTCTCCGCGACCACGGCCTCTCCGACGTGGCAATCGTAGGTATCGACGGCTTCCCCGACCCGGGTCTGAAAGGGCTGTCGGAAGGGAAACTTACCGCCACTTTCCTCTATCCTACAGAAGGGGAACGACTCCTGCGCATAGCTCTATCCATCCTCAATGGGCAACCCTACGAACGCATCACTCGAGTTGCTCCCCTCTCGCCTCTGGATGCCTCCAATGCAGACATCCTGCTCGCGCAAGACACTATGCTCAATGAGAAGACATCCAAAATAATGCTCCTCAATGAGAAGATCGACAATCAGCTCATGCGCTATAACTCACAGAAGATGCTCCTGTGGGCTTTCATTGCAATGGCGCTCCTGCTCGGCGGTCTCGTCTTCCTTCTCCTCCGAAGCATCAACAATCAGCGTCGCTATCAGAAAGAACTGGAGGAAGCCACGCGCTCTAAACTGACTTTCTTCACCAATGTCTCCCACGACCTTCGGACTCCTCTGACACTCATAGCGGGCCCGGTGGAGCAAGTGGCCGATGATCCTTGTCTCACGCCACGCTGCCGGTCGCTCATGCAACTCACAAAGAAGAATGTCGTCATTCTCCGCCGTCTCATCGACCAGACACTCGACTTCCGTAAATACGAGACGGGCAATGATGCCCTGCGCCTCAATGAGGTGCACTTCGCCCCCCTGCTCAAAGACTGGGCGGATTCTTTCAGGGAAGCGGCACGGAAGCATGATATCCGCCTTAACATCAATATTGAAGATAAGGAATTTCCTACCGTGGCTGTAGATGTGGAGAAAATGGAACGCATTTTCTTCAATCTAATGAGCAATGCTTTCAAGCATACACCCGACAATGGGAAGATCACTGTCACATATTCTCAGACTGATTCAGAGATCACTTATTCCGTCAAAGACACCGGTAGCGGCATTGATGATGCCGAAGTGGATAAAATATTCGACCAATTCTATCAAGTGGAGGGCATAAATCCTAAAGGCTCAGGGATAGGCCTCGCTCTCACCAAGGCTTTTGTTGAACTCCACGGAGGAGAAATAAAGGTAGCAAGCTCCAAAGGGAAAGGGAGCGAGTTTACAGTGTCAATACCGGTGCGCCACACTGACAACACTGCATCCGTAGACTCCCATATATCCAAGGAAGACATAGATACAGAATTGACAGTCACACCTACGTCAGATGATGATTTCAGTTCCGACAAGCCCACAATGCTCGTCATCGACGACAACCGCGACATCCGCACCCTTATTTCCGACCAGATGGGAGAAGAATACAATATCCTGACGGCTACCGACGGACTGCAAGGGGTGAAGATGGCCACAAAATATGTGCCCGATATAATTATCTGCGATGTCATGATGCCTGTCATGAACGGCCTCGAATGCGTCAGGCAGCTTAAGGAAGAAGTCTCCACATCTCATATTCCCGTACTGATGCTAACTGCCTGCGCCCTTGATGAGCAACGTGTGGCAGGCTACGAGAATGGTGCTGATGCCTACATTCCGAAGCCCTTCAATCTTGAAGTGCTGTCGGCAAGATGCCGCAATCTGCTCGCCGGTCGGCAACGCATACGGGAACTATATGGCAAAAAAGGAGGGGATATTAAGACTGATAAACCACGCGTCAAGAAATCTGTACCGGCCTCACATCGACCCAATGACGTGGAAAGCGAGTTCTATTCCCAATTTGTAGAGATTGTAGAGAGCCGTATGTCTGATCCCAACCTGCAGATTGCCGAGATAGCATCTCAGATGGGCCTCGGGCAGTCGCAGTTCACCCGAAAGATAAAGGCTCTAACCAACTATACCCCGGTGGAGCTAATCAGACGAATGCGACTGCAAAAGGCTAAGACTATGCTCCTAAGTTCGGAAAAGACAGTAAGCGAGATAGCTTTTGCCGTCGGCTTCACTACGCTCGCT
>CAYNPB010000046.1:0-16598 GCA_964399005.1 uncultured Sangeribacter sp. | reverse complement strand
GACTTGTCGGTGCTTGTGACCGGTCCGTCAGGTTCCGGCAAGGAGTTTTTCCCTAAGATCATCCATCAGTTTGGCGCGAGAAAGCATAAGAAATATATAGCTGTCAACTGTGGGGCAATTCCGGAGGGTACGATCGACAGTGAGCTTTTTGGCCATGAAAAGGGATCTTTCACAGGAGCAGTTTCCTCGCGAAAAGGATATTTCGAGGAGGCTGACGGTGGAACAATTTTCCTTGACGAAGTTGCCGAACTCCCGCTTACGACTCAAGCCCGCTTGCTGCGTGTGCTTGAGACGGGCGAGTTTCTTAAGGTAGGCAGCAGTACTGTCCAGACCACTGATATCCGTGTGGTTGCCGCTACGAATGTAGATCTGATAAAGGCTGTGGCAGAAGGGAAGTTCCGTGAAGACCTCTATTATCGACTCTCGACGGTAGTGATACATGTCCCACCACTGAACGAACGGGGCGACGACATTATTCTCCTTGCTCGCAAATTTGCAGCAGATTTCGCTGAGAAATACATGACAAAGCCTATTTCTTTCAGCGAGGAAGCCAAGCGGGCCTTGTTGCTTTATAACTGGCCCGGAAATGTGCGTCAGCTTAAGAATGTGATCGACCAACTTGCTCTTTTTGAGGCCGGCAGTGAGATATCGCGTCGTCAGTTGCTCGAGGCATTGCCTATCAACCGCGACCCGCAGTCTACTCCTATGATTGCCCAGGCTGACGATGCGGCCGCTTTGGAGAGGAAGATGATATTCCAGATGCTGTTTTCCTTGCGAGATGAGATTGAGAATCTTAAAAAAACTCTGAATGAGAAATCCGCAGATGCTGATAAGCCGGCAAATTCTTTCACCGATGTGCGTGCTCTTATGGCTCCCGATCATATATCGCAGGATTTTACGCACAATCCCCTCGACCGCTCGGAGAAAAAGGTGATTGAAGACACTCTGGCCCGGCACGACGGCAACAAGAAATTAGCTGCGGAGGAACTCCAGATCTCCCTGCGTACTCTTTATCGCAAAATGCAAGACCTTGGTATTTCATAACTGAGCTCCATCTTTCAAGAATCCCTAATGAGACGTTTTCTTTCATATATCACGCTTTCCCTATCTGCTATCTTGCTCCTGGCCGGATGCACGATTAGTTATAAGTTCAACGGGTCGGCACTCAACTACGATATCTACAAGACTATCAATGTAGGGGAGTTCCCGATTCGCGCTGCTTTGGTGTATGCTCCGCTTCAACAGACTTTTGAAAATAAGCTGCTCAATACGATCACTCGCCAGACACGTCTACAGGAGGTCAACGGCACGTCTGACCTTGAAATGACAGGTGAGATCACCGGTTATTCACTCTCTCCACAGGCTGTCGGCACGGATGCGTATGCTACTGAGACACGCCTCACGATCACTGTGAAGGTGAAATATACCGACCATATAAATCCTGCCAATGATGTCGATCAGACTTTCTCTGCCTACCGGCAGTTTGACAGCTCGCTTCTCCTTACAGATGTCCAGGATGGGCTTTGCGAGGAGATCTGCACCGAATTGGTAGAACTGATTTTCAATGCCACTCTCGGCAACTGGTAAATGCCCACGAACCCCCAAACTCACATATATGGAATTTCCTTACTACATTCTCCCTGATATAAAGGCGCTCTCCACAGAAAGGGATCCGGAGCGTCTGCGTCTTCATCGTCGTCGTATAGCCGCCAACATCGGCGATCCGGATGCGCTGAGGGCTATTTTGGGTGAGGCATCCGAAGATTTTCAGGATTTCTATGGCACATCCGTATTGCCAAGTCTTTCTACGGCAGATACTATCGACTCCTTCCTCGAAAGATTCGGAGGAACAGCCGACGAAGTCGACGAAGAGGAAGCTCCGGTAGTTCCGGTCACTCCCCCGGCTATGGATTATGCTTCTATTCTTGAGCAGGAGGCTTCGGAATCAGGAATGGCTTCAGATATTCCTGAAGATGCTACTTTGGGAGCCATCGATGCTTTCCTAAGTCAAAAGCCGGCCCCACGAATCAAACCTAAAAAAGAGCCTAAAGAGGACGAAAAACCCTCGTTGACGGAGAGTTTTGCCAAAATTATGATAAAAAATGGCAATTATAGGCGTGCTTTGGAAATTATTACCCAAATAAGTTTGAATAATCCAGAAAAAAGTATTTACTTTGCAGACCAAATACGATTCCTTAAGAAAGTAATTTCTCTGGAGTCGGTTTAATCGTGTAATTTTAACTCTATGCGGGGAGACTGAAAGTCTTTTCGCCCTTAACAAACTACATAAACATGTATATTTTTCTCAGCATTCTCATCGTGATCGCAGCGCTTCTGCTTATCGGTGCTGTTCTTATCCAAAAATCTAAAGGTGGTGGTCTCGCTTCCGATTATAGCCAGGGCAACCAGTATATGGGTTATCGCAAGACTACCGACTTCATCGAAAAGGCTACTTGGAGTCTTGCCATTTTCATCTGCGTGATTAGCATCTGTGCTTCTTTCGCTATCAAGACCCCTGTGACTCGTTCAGGTATGGCTCCTGCTCCTGCTGCAACCACCGCTCCCGCTCCTGCTCCTACTACTGCAGCTCCTACAGCTGCTCCCGCAGAGGCTCCTGCTGCTCCTGCTGCAGAAACTCCCGCTCAGTAAGCAATCACTTCTCTCACCCCACAGTAAAGGCTGGAACTTTTGAAGATTCCAGCCTTTATTGTTGTGCTAAGATTGCGAGCACAGTTTCCCGATCTTTACCGAGCTGCTCTGTGAGCTCATTGACCGATTCGAATTTCTTTTCATCCCGAAGTCTATCGGCAAATTCCAGTCTTACGCGGCGATTATACAGTTCGTTTTCTTCTCCTATGATATGTGCCTCTACCGTAAGATGTCCGGATGCCTTGTCGGTCCCTTCAAAAGTAGGGCGATATCCGATATTGACCATAGCGGGGTGCCCTGTTTCAGAATTGTCAATATAAGCTAAGGCAGCATACACTCCCGGTGCCGGCATGGCAGTCTTCCTTGCAATCTGGAGATTGGCTGTGGGATATCCTATTTCGCTCCCCACATGAAATCCGGGTAATACCTTCCCTTCTATTTCCGGCATGTGCCCCAGAAGCTTACGAGCCTTTATGATGTCGCCGGCTTTTACGGCTTTCCTAACGGCGCTGCTGCTGACACCCTCCTTTTCAGGGGCTGATATCACCTCTATTCCTAAAGTCTCTCCCATTGCTTTATAGTCAGCAATGCTCATATCGATGCCGTCGCTTCCGAAAGTGTTGTCGTAGCCGGCCACGAGAAGGTCGACATCATATTTCCTGTGAATATAATCGAGCCATTCATAGGCACGCATCTTGCGCAGTTGCTCATTGAAAGGAAGTATGAGGGGTTCTACTCCTTCGCGTCTTATGAGTTCCACTTTCCTTTCAGTGCTCAGTAGATTTCCGGGAGCACGTTCCGGAGCCACAAGCTCAAGAGGATGCCGGTCGAAAGTGATCGCTACAGGCTTTAGTCCTCTCGAGGCAGCCTCTTTCTTAAGAGTGTCGAGCACGAGCTGATGCCCCTTGTGTACTCCATCAAATGTCCCTATAGTGACCGCCTTCCTCATAATAATCTATTTATTGCTTATTGAGTCTTCCCCTTTAGGGGTAGAGTCTTTCTAATTCCCTTTCGCCTCCAAAAGCGCCTCGCAAATGGCCATCATGTCGTCGCTGTCGCTTTTCCCGATCTTGAAAGCATGAGCGCCGGCTTCTGCTGCTGCACGGCAATTCTTCTCGGAGTCATCCAGCATAAGGGTCTGGGAGGGATTAAGTCCATAGCGGCGCATCAGATTTTTGAAGATGTTTACGTCAGGTTTGCAAGTCAATTCCTGAAATGAGACTACGATGCCATCGAAATAGTCGTTGACGGAGCCACCCTCCTGACGGAAAGCACGGTCAATCCATGAGTGATACATCAGAGGGTTGGTATTGCTGAGCATGAAAATGCGGTAGCCTGCCATTCGCATACGGCGCAGCATCTCAAGTCGCTTTGCCGGTAGGTCTACAAGAAACTGATTGAAAGCTTCGGTTATCTGCATGTCGGTCACTCCGGGTTTCATCTTGGAGCGCATGATGTCGAAAAATTCTCCTGCCGTCCGTTCTCCTGTCTCAAGCCCGAAGAAGGGTTCTTGCTGGCCATATAGACCAAGCATCTCATCGGCATCTTCCAATCCAAGCTCCTCAAGCGCTCTCACAGCTCTGTCTCTATCCAGATCTATGACAACGCCCCCCAAGTCGAAAATCACATTCTCAATATTATATATCCAGTCTATCATACCAAATCAACTTATTGTTGCTATTCGCGCAAGCGAGCGAAGCGTTGCTCTGCTCATGTCCGCGACCGCAAGCCACTAATGTGTATATTATTAGAGCTTGAGCAAGCTGTGTATATTAAATATAATTCTAAATTCTAAATTCAAAATTCAAAATTATAAAAAGAAATCAGTGCAAACCCCCCATAAGGGAATGCACCGATTGTCTTTTCGACGTGTCTCATCTATTGAGATACGTACTCTGCTTCTCTGTTGATTACTCAGCAGCGGGAGCTTCAACTACTTCAGCAGCAACAGCTGTTACAGAGTCAGTTGAATCGTTGATAGAATCAACAGCTACTTCTACAGCTTCTTCTACTACTGCGTTAGCAGTGTCCTCAGCAGCGGCCTGCTTGTTGCCGCAAGATACGAGTGCTACGCTGAATACAACAGCGAGAGCGAGAACGATTTTCTTCATTTTCTTATAAATTTAAAATAATAAAACATGTTTTGCTTTCAAAAACGGTGCAAAGTTAATACTTATTTTTGAATTATCAAAAACTTTTTCAATTTTTTTGTGCCTTTCGCATGAAAAAATATGCTTTTTAACATATTTAGGTGATTTAATCAAGATCATAGCCGGCATCACCTTTAAAAAAGTATTGTCCCATCTTCTTTGTGATCTTACCATATTGCGCTGAATTAGTGGGACAGATATTATAGCACGCGCAGCAACTCGTGCAGTCATTTCCCCAATGTGGATGCCCATTTTGCATCGCGATATTGCCCACCGGGCAAGCCGTGGCACATTTCCCACATCCGATGCATGAATCAGTATAGTGCCATTTGCGTGTATTTACACCCCATCTTTTGAATAGGGGATATATGAGAGCTGTCTTCAATCTTGGCCATGACCCTACGTGCACATCTTCCTCGCTCTCCGGGTAATTTATCATTGCCGCTATAGTCGGGAGGCGCCATATGGCTTTTTGTATCTTTTCATGCTCTACTTCCTTTGAATCGACTCCAAATCCGGGTAGCAGCACATATACATTCGGCATTATCAGGCTCCATCCCCCCGACATCTTTATCCCTCTTTTGCGCAACGCTTTTTTAAACATCTCTACTGCCATGCCGGTTTCATCACCACAGGTGGCCACGCACCATGTATACGTGTCATTATCCTTCATTTGCTCTATCATCTCCTCCGGCAGACGCTTGAGGAAGTCGAGTACTATCGGAGGGACTCCCCATGAATATACGGGAAAGACGAATCCTACCGTCTTGTCTCTGCTGGGGTCAAATTTCTGTGTGTAAGGATCGCAGGTAGGAATAAATCTGACATCCTCCCCACACATAGATCCAAGTCTCATCGCTGCATAGCGCGAATTGTGAGTTCCGGAAAAATAATATATCATAGCAATATGTCTATCTTTAATATTTAATCTTTCATCTTTTTCCGATAAAGCGGCAATCCCAACAGATAGAAAGCCACTGCCTGCAGCAATAGCCCGATTCCTGCCGCGTATATCATCCAGATGCAGAATATGGTGCATCCTGTCCCTATGCATATAGAATATATGAGTCCCCGCTTCGCATGATGGGCAAGAAGATGGTTGGCATAATCCTTTTTGGCGATCTTAAGCAAAAATAGTCCGCTGAAGAGATAAGCCGGAAGCACCATAAGCCCGGTGATGTTGAGAGCATACAGATAGACGTCTTCTGCCGTCACCACCAGGAGGAGGAATGCCTGCATTATTATGCTCGATGCCAAAAGTGCATTCTGAAGCGAGTCGCTCCCATCTTTTTTGAGAAGCCATTTCGGAAATATTCCATGATTAGCGGCAGAGTAGGGTTGCTCTGCGGTCACGATTGTCCATGCAAACCATCCTCCGGTGATGGAGATGATGACTGCGACGATCACAAGCCAGTAGGCCCACTCTCCGCATATGCTTCTGAGTGCATATGCTACCGATGGATCTTCAAGTCCGGCAAGTTTGGCTCTCGACATTATTCCGAAACTGAATACCGACACAAGAACATAGAGAATCCAGGCTGCAAGAAAGCCAAGAATACCGGCTTTTCCTACTTCGCTTTGTTTTCTGGCTCTTCCCGACATTACTACGGCTCCTTCTATTCCGATGAAACACCATAGGGTGACGAGCATCGTGCTTTTCACCTGCGACGTGATGCCTCCGATTCCTTCACCAAGGCTCCGGATATCGGCTGTCAATGTCTCATATTTGATGTTGAGTGCCAGTAAAATAATGATGAGGGCGATGACTGATAGTTTCAGGATGGCAGCTCCCGTAGCTATTATGGAAGAGGTCCGTATGCCTGAGCATATAAGAAAATACATCACCCAAATGAGTGATGAGCAAAATAAGATTGTAGGCAATCCATGCTTCAGAAGCGAGGGGAAAAAGGCCCCGAACGTGTCGTTGAGCATGACTGCGTAAGCTACATTTGCAAAGCAGGCACATAGCCAATAGCCCCATGCGATGTTGAAGCCGGTAAATCTCCCGAATCCTTTTTCAGCATAGAGGTAGATTCCTTCGTTAAGTTCCGGATGGCGGTCGCTGAGCACCTTGAAAGTGCTGACCAGCAGCATCATTCCGGTGGCTGTGATGGCCCAGCCTATCATGACGGCTCCCAATCCGGCTCCGGCTGCCATATTCTGGGGAATATTGAAGATGCCGCTACCTACCATCATCCCAAACACCAAGGCTACCAGCCCGGTAAGCCCCAACTTATTCTTGTCGATTATCTCTTCGCATTCTTTCATGGCGCAAAATTACAAAAAATTCCCCATATCAAAAAAATATATTAACTTTGCAGTGTTTTCCGTTTTGCGTATCGCAATTATGCATTATGAATTATGAATTATGCATTGAATAATACCCGTCTGCGCTACATCGATGCCATGCGAGGCCTGGCGATTTTCCTCGTGGTTTTCAGCCACGTCACCAACGCCTATGTAAAGATGCCCATCACCAATGCGTCTTTTGCAGGCATCTACTATATGATGACGATGTTCCGTATGCCACTATTCTTCTTTGTAAGTGGATTCTTTGCATTCCGAATGGCTGAGAAATGGACTTGGCCAACTGTAAAGCGCGTGATGACAAAGAAATTTCAGGCTCAGATTGTAGGTTTGTCAGTATTCTGTTTCCTCTTTGGAGTGTGCATGAAGAGCTGGAATTTCAAGTTCCTGTGGACTTCTAATCCCTATTGGTTTACAATCTCTCTGTTTGAGATGTTTGTGGTCTATCTCGCCGTGGCGCTGATTGTCAGAAAGACAAGAAGCAATATTCCACTGTATATCTTGCTCGGCGTGGCGTGTGTGGCTCCTTTTATTTTCAATTATTTCACTGAAGGGGTGAAGCTCCCCAAATTAGTGGTCGGATTCCAGATTTGGCATACTCTCAACTATTGGCCCTACTTTATGCTTGGCATTTTCGCGCGCCGTTTTGAATCGATGACATGGAAAGCTATCGACAATCAATATTTTAAGGCAATAATGATTGTCTCGTTTTTTGCCCTCGTCATCTTCTATGGTTGCCGGCACAGATATTCACTTGAATGGGACTTTGTGATGACTGCCATGCGCTTCACCGGGCTAATGACTGTCTTGGTGACATTCCGCTCCTATCGCGATTGGTTTGACAAAGGCACTTCACTCAGCAATACCATGTCGTTTGTAGGAAGCCGCACGCTCGACATCTATTATCTCCACTATTTTTTCATCCCTAACCTTAACTTCATGAAGGGATTCCTCTCTTCGGGACCCGGCAATTCAGTGCTCGCCATGCTGACCATCGGCCTTACGATATCAGCTCTCGTCATAGCCCTCTGCCTGATAGTGAGCGCCATCCTCCGCTCCTCTCCCTTCCTCGCCTCCTGGCTCTTCGGTGCAACTCCCGCAAAACCGATTCCTTCGCAAAAATAATTATCGTCTGCCCCAAAGGAGTTTCTCTCGGAGAGAGGCTGCGAATGTGTCGTCTTTGGGCGAAAGAAGGTTGACAACGTAGGGGGCCGATTTCAGTTCGAGGCAATCCCCTTCTTTCATCGTGACGCTGTAGCCGTCTACACTCAGTCGGTAAGATCCTGTGCGTGAAGTCATCATCAGCCTCAATACCGAACTTCCTGCCACTACTATCGGACGCAAAGTCAGCGAATGGGGAGCAACAGGAGCAAGCACCATGCAGTCTATCTCCGGTTGTAGTATTGGGCCGCCGACAGAAAGATTATAGGCGGTGCTACCCGTAGCCGTAGACACAATAAGTCCGTCAGCCCTATAGTCCGCAAGATAGAATCCGTCGAGCTCCACATTTACGTTAATCATCGATGCCGAGTCATCTTTCTGCACAGCTATCTCATTGAGCGCACAACATAGAAAATCTTCCGGAATACCTTCTCCTGACACTTTTATGAGCTTTCGAGGTTGCACTTTCAGTGAGTTGTTCTTGATTCCATCAAGTAGGAGAGGGGTGTCTTCGATAGAAAAATGTGCTAAGTATCCGAGATTGCCGGTGTTCACTCCGGCAATTGGTATTTCGGTCGATTCAAGTCGCCTTGCAGTGCGAAGAAAGGTGCCGTCGCCTCCAAAACTGATAGCTACATCAGCCTGTGGTATTCCTGTAAATACTTCCGGAATAAAATCAGGGTTTTCTACAAATCTGGATAGGTAAGCTGCAAACTTTTCATGACACAAAAGGCCGAAACCGCGTTTGCGGGCTTCGGCCACGAAATTCAATATCCCGGTCAGATTTTCATCCTGACGGGACTTTCCATACAGTGCTAATGTGATGCGTCTCATAATGAAGTTATTCTGTAAGCAGAGAAAAATCTTATACGTTGAGCATCACCTGCAACTCCAGCAGACGCTCCGCGGCGATCATCGAGTCAGTGTAGTTGTTACCCTCTGCTTCGGCCACTTCATATCCGTACCGCTCCAGATTGTGTATGGCAGGAGTAGGATCATCGCAGCGAAGCCGGAGCGTCACACTGATGCTACTCTCATCTGCCGGCTGTGTGAGGAGATCTACGACCGGTGCACCTGCATCCTCGCATGCGTGGGTGAGGATGGAAGCACTGTAGTCAGACGGTGAGCATAATAGCGTCACCATGCTGCAGTCGTCGCGCTGTATGAGTGTCTCTTGTGTAGTCAATGTTTCTTTCCTTTTTCTTTTGGTGATTTCAATGTTTTTCATTAACTTTGCCCTATAGATTGCAAATATCGTGCCGAATTTGATTGAAATCTCAATTTTGAGCATGTTTTATATAATTATAACAATAGAAAAGCAAAAATGACAAGACTTAGTGTCAATATCAATAAAGTGGCCACCATTCGCAATGCCCGTGGTGAAGACAATCCTGATCTCGTCCGGTTTGCTCTTGCTTGCGAAGAGGCGGGCGCGGAAGGCATCACGGTGCATCCTCGTCCCG
Source organism: uncultured Sangeribacter sp. (assembly GCA_964399005.1). Classification (GTDB taxonomy): domain Bacteria; phylum Bacteroidota; class Bacteroidia; order Bacteroidales; family Muribaculaceae; genus Lepagella. The sequence continues at coordinate 6,868 of CAYNPB010000046.1, read as the reverse complement.
ATGAGCGACACATACGCCGTGCGGATGTTCCCTTGCTTAAGGAGGCGATATCTACAGAGCTCAACATAGAGGGATATCCTTCTGAAGACTTCATTCGCCTCGTGCTTGAGGCAAAACCGGCACAGGTCACTCTCGTGCCGGATGCCCCGGACCAGTTGACATCTAATCATGGATGGGACGTGATGGCAAATTCAGAGATGCTGGTGCCTATTATCAAAAGATTTAAGGATGCAGGTATACGGGTATCCCTGTTTGTAGATCCTGATTCCACGCAGGTCCTCGAAGCAAAACTTGCCGGATCTGACCGCGTTGAGCTCTACACGAAAGCATATGCCGACAACTATGCAAAGAATCGGGAGCATGCTATCGCTCCTTTTGTCGATGCCGCATCTGTGGCGCGTGTATGTGGTATAGGTCTGAACGCCGGCCACGACCTAAGCCTCGAGAATCTGCGTTATTTCCATGAGATGATTCCCTGGATCGACGAAGTGAGTATAGGCCACGCCCTCATCTGCGATGCCCTATATCTCGGCATCAAGGAGACAATCCACCGCTATCTCGACTGCCTTCGCTGAGCAATGCATTATGCATTCTCAAAAATAATGTTGAATATAGTTTTGCATTATGAATTATGCATTATGAATTGTGCATTATGCATTATGCATTCTCAAATAATTGTTGAATATAATTATGCATTGTGCATTATGCATTATGCATTATGAAAGATTATGGAAACCCTATCTCTATGGTCGCTCGTGATCGACGGCGGCTACATCATGATTCCTCTTGCCCTGATGCTTATCGTCAGCATATACATTTTCGTGGAGCGTTGTCTTGCTATCTCTCATGCAAGCAAGGAAGACAGCTCTTTCATGCAGCGCATACGCGATTATGTGCATGAAGGCGACCTCGAAAGCGCCCAACAGCTTTGCAAGAAAACAGACACCCCATATGCCCGGCTTATCCTTAAAGGTGTGACCCGCATCGGACGCCCGATGCAAGATGTACTCGTGGCAATTGAAAACACCGGAAATATCGAAGTCGCAAAACTTGGAAAGGGTTTTACATGGCTCTCCACTACTGCTGCAGGAGCCCCGATGCTCGGTTTCCTCGGTACTGTCACCGGTATGATAGAAGCGTTCTATGCTCTCGCTATGGCGGGCACGGGAGCTAATATCATAGTCCTTTCAAGTGGTATATATCAAGCTCTCGTCACTACAGTGGCCGGTCTGATAGTTGGCATCATAGCCCTTTTTGCCTATAATTTCCTCGTAAGCCGTGTCAATAGGGTGATGACAGGTATGGAAACAAGGACAATGGAGTTCATGGATCTACTCAACGAACCTGCCGCCTAATACTCTTCGCACTACGCGTTACGCAAAACTCACTTCGCAATCATGGCTCTAAAACGCTCATTCCAAAGTCTCGACACTTTCTCAATGTCGTCGATGACCGACGTGATTTTCCTTCTCCTTATCTTCTTTATGGTGACATCGACGCTGATTTTTCCTGCAGCCATAGATGTAAACCTCCCGCAGAGTTCGGAGCAGACTTCCAAAAAACCTCTGACTGAGGTGTATGTGGATTCCCTTTCGCAATTTTATATCGTTATAGACCGCACAGATTCCATACCGGGCAATTCTAATCCCCGGGCTGTCACTCGCGATGAGCTGATTTCAGCCCTGACTCTCATTCAGCAGCAAGATTCCACTCGAGGCATTGCGCTTTATGCAGATGAGAAGGTGGAATACGGTAAGATTGTGGAGGTCCTGGATATGGCAGCGCGTAGGAAAATGAAGATGGTGCTGGCTACCAAGGCTCTTCAGGAATCACCCTCCGACCCTAACTCTCATGAAAGCGAATAATTCAGAGCGTAAGGATTCTTTCATCGCAGCCTTCATCACATTTATAGTGGTGGGCCTGCTGCTCGTATGGCTTCTTGTGGCCACATTGCGCTATGATGAAAAGATGGCTGCTACTACTGAAAATCCACAACTTGAAGAAGATGAGATCTTCCTTGATCCTGAACTCTTGCTTGATAATAATCAGAGCATCGGCGAACCCGATGCTGCGATCACTGACGATGCCCCGGCTCCGGAAATCAAAGGACAACCGGCTCCGGCTCCCGTAGAGCAATCTCATACTGTTGTATCCGGCGAAAATACCACGCCCTCTCCCGAACCGACTCTTATAGCTTCTAATGCTGAGAGTGCCGTGCAGACCGCTGCCCCCGACAAGAAGAAGGAAGCGGAGAAGGTTGCAACTTCAATGGCAGGTAAATTCAACACAAAGCCGGGGTCAGTGCAAGGTAAATTTGATTCTCCCGGTGGCAGCGATGGCGTGGCTTCTGGTGTCACCGGCAAGATGAGCGGGCGTCAGTTCTTGGGTTGCCCGCTGCCGGATGTGTCTCTTGCACATAAGACTACCGTCACTGTGTCAATCACGGTTGATGCTGAGGGAAAGGTGATGACTGCCACAGCCTCCGGGGCTGCAACCCGAGAAATCAGAAAAAAGTGTGAGCAGGCTGCCATGCAAGCTCGATGGAGCGCAAAAAAAGGAGCCACATCAACTCGTGGCTCCCTGACTTTTACCATCATCCCCAAATAATAATGCACTTTTTTAATGCATAATTCACAATGCATAATTCATAATTCATAATGCATAATCCATAATTCATAATTAAAGTATCCCGAAGCATAATTATGCATTATGAATTATGCATTATGAATTATGAATTAATTAAGTAGGCACATACATGCCCAAGCGGCAACGAACCCTTTATCTCAAGAGGGATCCGTTTTTCATCTTTCGATAGCCATGCGTTTATATCGTCGCTGGTCTTCTTGCCCCCTTTGGAGGTGAATGTGAAGCGGATATGCCATGCTTCCCTCTTGCTGCCGTCGCGCATCTTGACAGTCCCTTCCCCGACTTTCCATATCTTTACAGTCTCCTCGTGAGAGCCTGAAAACATTGTCGCTGTTACTTTTTGTCCGATAGGGAGCGTGGCGGGGTCGATGGTGCGTATCCAGTAGAATACGCTAAGCATGTCGAATGTGTCGCCATCAGAAGCCAAGTCAATGTTGCTTGTGCTGATTTTCCCTTTCTTTTCGCGATATTTGGTGGCTTTGCCACTTACATGATTTCCTGAATAGGAATATTCAATGACATCTTTCGAATATTTGCCACCTTCATGAGCTATTTTCGTGTAGGAAAGCGGGCGAAACTTCGCCTTGTCCATCACTGAAATCAGTGTGTCTCTCACATGGAAAAGGCCATCTGCCCAAGGTCTGGTCTTACCTGTCAGTTTGATGCTATACTTCGAGCCCTGATTTTTTATCGAAAGGGTGGCATCGCCCGAATCCTTTGTGATAAGTCCCCACTTGTATGTGATGACATACTGAAGTGTCTCATCAGCAAACTTTGTCTCAGCCACAGCTTTCCCGGCCGACAAAACAAAGCAAATACCCAATATAATCTTAATTATTTTTCCCATATCTATAAGACGCCAAAGCAAGAAAAAAGTTAAATCTGCCTGAGGTCGGAGACCTCATAATTGTGTTGAAACCCCAGACTGAAGTCTGGGGTAAATTCCTATTGTCAAGTAGCCTCGGAGAGGCGATTCGTGATATTTTTCATTATGCATCACTCCGGAATCCACACAGAATTGCGTGCAAAAATCCGTCCCGGATCTGTGAGCTCGGCAGCATCAAGGGCATTCAGTGTCTTCTTCCAGCTGACTCGCTCTTTATCCTTTGCTCCTGCTCCCTTCGACTTATACTCACCATAGCGAGCTGTCTTCTCATTTTCTGTCTTTCCCCAGTTGTGCCAACCCTTTGGATTTACGGCTTCAGGAAGTTCACAATTGATAAAGAAAGTGGATGCATAAGGACGCCAAGGCCTTCCTAAATGCACATTTTTTGCTTCAGGGGCTGCTGTCACCTTGCAATGGTCGAATACGTATCCCACCTTATTCTCCTTAGGTGTGGAGGCGGCTGTCAGATACCCATCGCGAAGAGCATGAAGATGACAATTGCGGAAGAGAGCAGTGGCAGCTCCAAAGATGAAATCGACGGTTCCCTCGATGTAGCAGTTGTCAAAGAGGTCGCGGGAATTGTGGCCGGTAGCATAAAGCGTGTCCTGATTGCCAAGTATGTCGCAATCTACGACGTGAATCTTGTCTCCTGTCGTATGAAGCGCTACAGCCTGCCCTACGGGTCCTGCCGTGTTTTCGATTGTCATATTTTTAAGGGTGATGTCATTTCCGTCAATGCGGAGGGTATAGCTGCCGGAGGTGCCCATATTATTGAGCTGGGCATAGTCGCCGTTGCTGATCACTGTCCCTTTCCGGCTTTCCCCTTCGAGAGTGACATTCTTTAGAGTATAGTTAAGAAGCACTTTCTCTTTATACACCCCATCCTTAATGTAGATTCTTATCGGCTCTTCGATGTCACCACGAAGTTTCTTTAAAGCCTCATTGATGGTCTTATAATCACCGCTGCCATCCTGCGCCACCACAATTGTCTGCGCATACCGCTCATTATCCATGGCGTGCAGTCGACCCGCAGCCATCATAATCAAAAGAAATATAAGAACTCGTATCTTCATAATTAATAAAATTATAATAATCTTCTAACTACGCACTACGCACTACGCGTTACGCGTTACGCACTACGCATATCTCCGATAGTCTTACGAAAGAATACATAAAGCAGTACTGCTGCACTGAACAAGGCAAACGAAAAACTATAATACACACCGACATTCCCCATATCCAGCCCGGTAGCCAGCCAGAAAATTGCAGGCACACCAATCAGGATATAAGCTATCAACGATACCCATAGGAAAGGCTTGGTATTTCCCGTCCCTCTTAATCCATTTGCAAATGTCAGTTGTATGGCATCTCCGAATTGATATAGCACTAATGGAAGCACAAGCAGCTTTGCTGATGCCAATACTTCTGCATCCGGAGAGAAGAGATGAGTCAGATTATCTCCCCATACCCAGAACACTACCGACGCCAAGGCTGCCAATACTAAATTCAGATGCAAGCCGGCTATCGTGATGCGTCTCACGCCAGGTATGTCGCCGCTTCCGGTGCAATTGGATGCACGGATTGAAACCGCAATGCCGAAACTCATGAAGGTCATGAATCCTAATTGGGAAATAGTGTTGATCACTTGATAGGCAGCTAATTGTATCTTGCCAAACCACCCGGTGACGATAGCTCCCAAGGACCATAGACCACATTCAATGCCGGATTGTATCATTATGGGCCATGATGTGCGCCATACTATCCCTCTGATATGCCCCACATGGCTTGCGCCTAAGGCTTCCTTCTTGTAAGGCCGATATCTCTTTGATGCCAAGAACACGACTAATATAGCTATAGCGGAGGCTATTCGGGCAGTAAGCGTAGAGATGCCGGCGCCATTTAGCCCCATTTCAGGAAACCCCCATTTGCCATAGATAAGCACATAGTTGCCCAATATATTAAGCACATTAGCCGAAAGGATAATCCACATCGGCATGGCGGTGTCATTTACGGCATTAGCAGTCTGCTGAGAGCAGTTGAAAATAGCCATCGGAAGAAGCGAAGCGAGAATGATCAGATAATATCCTCTTATCAGGGGCAATAGCTCTTCAGGCTGTCCAAAGCAATCAAGGAAGAAATATAGACCCCCCATCAGCACCGTCAGGCCGATGGATAGTAAGGAATTCACCTGAAGTCCGGCTCTAAGGGTACGCCCGGCGGCTTCGTGGTCGTCGCGGCCAAAAAGGGCTCCGATGAGAGGCGTGATGCCTGAGGCAAATCCGATTTGCATCACCACCGGAATCATAAACATTGAATTGACGAAAGCTGCCGCTGCCAATTCATCTACGCCGTATGCGCCCACCATCGCGGTGTCTGCAAATGCAACCGTGATGATCCCAAGCTGGGTAGCCATTACCGGCATCCCAAGCTTGAACAGAGTCCCATACTCCCTCTTATAATTCATACTCCAAATTATATTAAATTGAGAATTGAGAATTGAGAATTATTTTTTAGAAATAAATTTCTTATGAACTGGTAGGGACGCACGGCTCGTGCGTCCGCCTCATGTCTCTATTTACAAATTATGCATTATGCATTATGCATTAAAAATTCTGCATGATGCATTCATAAAGCGTTTGGCATCCATCCTCTACAAGGTCAAGCGCATTCTCAAATCCTTCGGCTCCGTCATAATATGGGTCGGGCACGCAGTCGGCCCAAGGATGCTGAGTAAAGAAATCTGCCATTTTCACCACCTTTCGTTCATCTTCCGGCGTAGGAGCCATTGCTCGCAGACGGTCATAATTCGAATCGTCCATTGCGACGATAATGTCAAACCGATCGAAATCCGATTCCCGTACTTGGCGTGAGCGGTGTGTAAGGTTGAGACCTCTGCGGCGAGCGTGCGCACGCATACGTGCATCCGGAAGGTCGCCGGCATGTCCGCCATAGAGTCCGGCCGAGTCGATATCGAATTTGTCAGCGACTCCTTGCTCTTCCACCAAGCGCTCCATCACACCGTGAGCCGCCGGGCTCCGGCAGATATTCCCAAGGCACACAAATAGAATCCCAATCTTATCCTTCCCCTTATCAATATCCAATTTCTTCATATCTAATACACTCTCCTTTTACTATCCTTCCCCTTTTCCCAATGCAAAAATAACGCATTTCCCCCGCATATCCAAATTCTCCCATAAAATTAGCCATAAATTGTTAGGTCATGCTTATTTGCAGCCTAAGATGATTTATTTTGAATATAGCGAGGTTTTCGCTATATTTGCAAAAAGTTTGAGATTATGGAGCAATTGAGATATCCCGTCGGAATGCAGACCTTCT
>CAYNPB010000045.1:0-16709 GCA_964399005.1 uncultured Sangeribacter sp. | reverse complement strand
TGTGCGTCTGGGGGGCGTGAGGTCGCAAGTTCGAATCTTGTCACCCCGACAAAGGTCAGTTGCCTATCAGCAGCTGACTTTTTTATTTTCAGGATAATATTTTTTATTTTCGAGGTAATTGAAAGCGATATTGGAGTGTCTTATAGATAAACGACACATAAAACTTGATAAATAAGACCGCAAAATGCAGTATTCCACCAAAGAGTTTGAGGCTCTCTACAAACAATGCTTTCCCCCTGCTATGAGGCTGGCGATGAGTCTGCTTCATCAGGAGGATGAGGCAAGAGATGTGGTGCAGGAGGTCTTTCTCAAGCTTTGGGAGTCGGACGTAAAGATCGATAATGCAAGTGCCTACATATTGCGATCAGTCAGGAACGCATGTTTGAGCAGAATCAGAAACCTCGATGTGCGTGAAAAGGTGAAAATGAAACTCATGCTCGAGCCCCCTCCTGAAGATTTTGACTATGAGCAGCGCAATGAGGAAATAAAGAAGGCTGTAGAAGGATTGCTCACTGTCAGGGAGCAGCAAGTGGTAGAAAAGATATATAACGATGGGATGAGTTATAAAGACACTGCTGAAAAACTCGGGGTTTCCGTGGCCGCTGTGAATAAGAACATCGTATCATCGTTGAAAAAATTAAGAACTCACTTCAAAATAGTAAAATCATGACAGAAGAACTAAAAGACATATTGATCAGCAAGATGATTGACGCTCCTGAGTCGCTGACGTCAGATGATTTGGAGATGATTTTGGGAGATGAGGAATTGAAAGATATATACAATGTTTCCTCTGCCGTTGGCGGTGCCATGATCTCCCGTCGGGAGATGGATGTGGAGCAAGAATGGCGTCTGTTTCGCCACAGAATTCTTACCAAACCGTCGCTTTCGAGAAGATTCATGCGTGTAGCAGCTATCTTCTTAGGTGTGGTGGTTGCCTCCGGAATAATAGGCAAGGTATTGGATTATACCCTAACTAAAGGATATGAAAAGCAAGTGGCAGCTTCCGTGGTGCCTGAATCTCCAACTGTGAATGAATCCGACACTCCACGGAATATGCTCCCTGCTGTGGAGTCACCCATAGAGACAAGGGAAGCTATGGTGAATCAGAAGGAGATTGTAAAGACTGCGACTCCCAAGATAAGGGTGAAAGAAACAGTAGTTGAAGAGGAAATTGATGTCGATGAGTATCTGCGCATACAGCAAGAAGATATTGAGAACGAGATAATCAAACAAAATGCCGAGATCTATGTCGACGAACTCTACGCTATGAGAGAGTTTCTAAGCGATGTGTCTGACAATAACGAAGCGAACAACGAATAAAATCTAACGATATGAAGACAATAGCATTCAGGCTAATTAGCCTTTTGGCAATCGCCGCTTCCATTACGGCAACAGCCCAAAACAACATCAAGTCGGCATTTGATGCCATCATCAATTGTCCGGATGCGGAGATATCGGAGAGCCACTACTCCTCAAAAGATACATCCACTAAGTTGAAATCAGGGCAAGATGACATCTATAATTTTGTGCTTCCGGCAAATAAGATCAATCTTATCAAAAAAGCAGTTGAAGCATTCGAGAAAGATGATGCGTCAGCTTATATGCTTAAAAGAGGGAGAAATTCCGGCAGCAAAAGTGAAAACTTTATCTATTCCCAAGACTTAGGTACATTTACTATTGATGACACCGGCAGAGAATATATATATGCCTTCTTTACTCCTTCAAAGGCGGAAGATCCTAAGAACATCCACCGCTATGCATATGCCCTTAATTATAAGGAAGTGGATGGGAAAATCTATGGTAAGATTGTGATCAATTATGCCACAACGTCTGATTATCGCAATCAGCAGGAACGCCAGCGCCAGATTGATTGGACTATCCAGATGAGCAAGTCTAACCGGGAGTCTGCAGACAGCGATATGGTGCAGACATGGTTTGAAAAGGTGATGGCATGCCTTAATGGCTTGCAGGAAGCCACCCCAAAGACCCGGATTGCATTGGCGACTAAGACCTACAAACTTGTGAGCGGTATGAATGAGTATGACGATGTCACAAATCAGGATAAGGAGACCATCAAAAGAGTGTTGAGGATTCTCCTCGTCGATCAGTCATATCAGGATCCGGTTCTTATTGAGCTTCTCAAAGAATGCCAAGCTGCTATAAAATAAGATCTCATACTTCACAAATAATTAATCAAAAATTAAGGGATGTTAGCAGTTGCCACATCCCTTAATGATATATAATACTCTAAAATTATGAATATTCTTACTTGGCGTATTCGATTTTTCCTACGACTTTGCGGCTGGGGCCTGCGTTCTCGTGAGCGCGAACGGAAGGCTGGTGCATGTCTTTCGGGAAGTAGAGGAAGAATGTGTCGTTGGGAGCAGCTACATAGGAGATTTCTTCATCAGTAGTATAATTCGTCTTGTCCTTGACTGGATCATACGGACCTGTCGGAATGACATGGCCGGCAAGGCCCATAAGTTCGTCGCCGACAAATGTATACTGGAGGTCGATGAAGTTTTCGTGGCTCTCTATCTTTGTGTCTTCAGCACTCTTGGGAGTGTATTCAAGAATATTGACCCAAAGGCGTCCCGGGACTATGTCATGCTTCCCTGCGGCAACGGTGCTCAGATCTGTATTCTTAATCCATGCGAACAGGGCATCCCAAAGTTCAGGATTAGCTGCATACTGCTCAGCAAATTCTACTGCATCGATAGTGGCATCTGCCTTAAGGTCGAGGCCTTTGGCCCAAGCGCGGCTGTCTACCCAGGCCTGTGCTTCTTCTTTAGTGAACTTCTTCATGTCGGTATCAAGTCTGCTAAATGATTATACACTTTTCTATTATGCTTCCTTTTCAGCATTCACGGTAGCCATAATGCCTCCTACCATGCCGAGAGCGAGCATACGCCCATGGAATGAATATCCTGCATTGTAGCCCATCTTTTCATCTCCAAGCATAAGGGGAGCATGATCCACTCGCATCGGCACTTCCGGACGAAGAGTCTCAAAGGTTCTGACCACATCGATTAGTCTTGGATCAAGATGCGAAGACTCTTTGAAGTCTCCATTAGGTTGGGGCTGACAGATGCGGGCATGCACAAAGTGGGTGCGCCCTGCATATTTCTTGGCAAGAGCCGGGACATCGTTGTGGGCTCCTGCGCTTAAGCTTCCTGCGCAGAATGTCAATCCATTGTGGGGATTCGGCACAGCATCAAGGAATGCCTGTATGTCAGCGTCACATGTCACGATTCGTGGAAGTCCAAGTATAGGCATTGGTGGATCGTCGGGATGCACACACATATTGATGTCGTATTCGTCGCATACCGGCATTATGGCATTGAGGAAATATGCCATGTTTGCACGAAGTTGATCTGCGTCGATACCCTTGTAGAGATCAAGAAGCGAACGGAATTTCTCTACCGGTTTAAGGTCCTTTTCTGAAATATTGCCGTTTACGAATCCCTGTGTCTTTACAATGATATTGTCTACAAGGCGTTTTTCAGCTTCAGCATCCATTCGAGGTGCGACTTCTTCTCTCATGCGCCGCAGTGTCTCCTCATCATAATCTTTTTCCGCCCCCTCGCGCTTTAGGATATGAATGTCGAAATATGCAAATTCAGCACGATTGAAATATAGATTTGAAGTGCCATCGGCATTTGGATACTCAAGATCGGTGCGCGCCCAGTCCAGGACAGGCATGAAGTTGTAGCAGATGGTCTTGACTCCGGCCTTTCCCAGATTAGCAAGGCTGATCTTATAGTTTTCAATAAGCTGATCGCGATCGGGACCGCCATATTTGATTGATTCGCTGACGGGAAGACTTTCTACGACACTCCAGCGAAGTCCGTGGCTTTCGATATAGTCTTTCATTTTGTTTACTTCCTCCTCGCTCCAAACTTCTCCATTTGGAATATGATGGAGAGCTGTGACGATACCTTCCACTCCAATCTGGCGGAGCATATCGAGGGTGATTTTATCGTTGGGACCAAACCAACGCCATGTCTTTTCCATATGATATAGATTTGATTACTTTAAATGATGATAAAACAACTTCCTTGCAAAATTAATCAAACTTTCTGAATAATTCAAGCTTTTCACAAAAGAATCCACTACCCACAAAAATACCCCGTAAGAAGCCGGGGTGCTTTCCGCCTTCGTAAAATGCTCCTCCGTCACATGGAATTATACCTGACCTGATACCTGATATTTGCTTTTCCCGCAATTTATGTTTATCTTTGTAGGCTAAAAAGCATTATTGCTATTAACCTGGAAATAATATGGAGACAATAATAAACATAGCAGGATATGGAGCCGCTCTTTGTATGATATTCGGCTATCTGCCCCAAGCGATTGCCACAATAAAGACACGCGACACCGACGGAATAGCCCTTCCGACATTCCTTATGCTCGGGCTTGGCTCCGTGCTGTTCGTAATCCAAGGAATCCTCCTCGGCAACATCCCTATTGTCATCACCAATTCAATCGCCACCATTTGCTCCATCATAATTTTCGCCATAAAAATCCAAAACGATCGCAAAAAAAATTAACAACCCGAGCTTGCAATAAGAATTATGAATTGTGAATTATGAATTATGAATTAAATAAAATACTTGTGACCGGGGCCTCCGGGATGTTAGGGGGATATCTGATTCCAATTTTGAAGGAGGAGGATAGCATTGTGACGACTCTGCAGCGTCATGATGCCGACATTATTTGCGATTTGAAAACGACCGTCCCGGATTTCGAACACAAAACTTTCGATCTCGTCATTCATGCCGCTGGTGCTCATCAAGAAGAGGATGCTCTTGATTTGAATCTGGAAGGTACTCGTCATCTTTTGGAAGCACTTACCCCGAATCCACCGAAAAAATTTGTCTACTTGTCAAGTTGGGAAGTGTATAGCCCCGACTCGGGAGAAGACGTCAAAGAAGATCATCAGCTCTGGGCGTCGACAAAAGTCGGTCAATCAAAAGCCCGGACGGAAGAAATGGTGCGTAAATGGTGTGCCGACAATGATGTGCTTCTTACAATTATCCGGCCGGCTCGAATGTTTGGCAAGGGAATTAAGGGTGAGATGAAATCTCTATTCAATGATGTCGTCAATAGCCGATATATCCATGTCCGGGACAATGACGCCAAATTGAGTCTTGTGTGTGCCTACGACGTTGCAGAGGCTATCAAAAATCTCCAATCCATCGGAGGAATTTACAATATTTCTGATGGTCATCCTACCAATTGGCTAAAACTTGCAGAAGCTATGAGTGCAAATTGCGGCGCCATGAAGCGCCAGACTGTTTTGCCGAAAAAATGGGCAGATGCAGCCTGGCGATTTGCTGCCTGGCTTCCCCCCGTCAAGGCTTCGCTCTCCCCCGAAACATTGACTCGACGAAGCAAGACCCTGACTTTGTCGAATGAAGCGCTGAAATCCGTGTTGCCCGAATGGAATCCCTATCCGACCATCGATGTAATCTCCCGCGAAAATAAAAATTATCCCTACAGAGACTAAAATGGGAAAAATAAAGAAATTCTTCGATGCATTCGCATCTTTTGGTAAAGTACTGATACTTTCACGTCGTCCTTCCGCTGCCGGGCGTCCAAAAGAGGAGCCTCTGATTATAATGGGCAATGGCCCCTCCCTTCGCGAAACTATTGCCAATCATTCCGACCTCTTGAAAAACTCAAAGACACTTGCGGTAAACTTTGCCGCAAATGCCGAAAGTTATTTCGATCTCAAGCCGAATATATATGTCCTTGCAGATCCTCATTTCTTCCGTGTGGAGGCCGGAGGCAATTCTTCCGATCCTAATGTGCTCCGTCTGTGGGATAATATAGCGGCTACAGATTGGGATATGACTCTCTACCTCCCTTGTAAGGCTAAAATTCCCGAATCCATCGAAAAAAATAAGCATATTTCAGTTAAGAAATATAATCTGACTCCCGCCGAGGGGCTGGAGGTCCCGGTACATTGGTTATATAGAAAAGGTCTTGCCATGCCTCGCCCAAGAAACGTCTTGATAGCTTCTATTATGATAGCTCTGCGTGAAGGCTATCGTGATATTTATATTGTCGGGGCCGACCATTCTTGGAGCCGTGACCTTTGGGTCGACGACAAAAACCGTGTCATCTCTGTTCAAAAGCATTTTTATAAGGACAACGAAAAAGAATTTGAGCGTGTAGCTCAGGAATACGCCGGCTATCATCTCCACGACATACTGAATAGTTTCACCATCGCTTTTCGCTCCTATCATCAGATCGCAAATTTTGCCGATGAAATCGGTGCAAAAATCACAAATTGCACCCCCGGAAGTTTCATCGATGCATTCCCCAGAGCCCCATTAAATTAATTCCCAACGCACCAATACCCACAACGCCGACAACGATGAAAACAATGAAAACGCCGAAAACCCCGACAACCGGTCTCCTGGCCCTTTCCCCGATGGTAGTGTTCCTGCTTCTTTACGTAGCAGTCTCCGCATTCATCGGCGATTTTTATAAGATCCCTATTTCGGTTGCTCTCTTGGCAGCATCTGTTTGGGCTATCATTATATATAGGGGTAAAAGTCTCAAGGAGCGTATAGAGACTTTTTCCGCTGCAGCAGCCGATAAGGATATCATCTATATGATATGGATATTCGTCCTCGCAGGCGCTTTTGCATCAGTGGCAAAGGAAATTGGTGCGGTTGAGGCGACTGTGAATTTTACGCTCGGTATCTTCCCTCCTCAATATATAGTGCCAACCTTGTTTATTGCCGCCTGCCTGATCTCTTTTTCAATTGGCACTTCAGTGGGCACCGTGGTCGCCCTCACCCCCTTGGCTGCGGAACTCGCAGCTGCAGAGGGAGGCAACGTGGCATTTTTTGTTGGGGTCGTGCTTGGTGGTGCTTTTTTCGGCGACAATCTCTCGTTTATTTCCGACACTACAATTGCCGCGACCCGTTCGCAAGGTTGTCAGATGCAAGATAAGTTTAAGGTCAATCTTTGGATTGCACTTCCCGCAGCTATCGTCACCCTTCTTTGTTATCTTATATTTGTTCCCGATGTCCCTGTCGTAGAGGCTCGTCAATCCGGAAATCCTTGGCTGATGTTGCCATATCTTGTAGTGATTGTGACTGCAGTGATTGGGATGAATGTCACCCTTGTCTTGACTCTCGGCATAGGATGTGCCGTGATTTTAGGAGCCATTAATGGCGTAAGCATCCTCGACATGGCTGGTTTCGCAGGTGCCGGCATCGATGGTATGGGAAGCCTGATCATCATTACGCTGCTCGCTTCCGGAATGCTCGGAGTGATCAAGGCATGTGGTGGAATCAGTTATATCTTAAATGTCATGACTGCTGGAATTTCGGGGTTGCGTGGCGCGCAGGCCACCTTGGCTATACTTGTAGGCATCGTGAATCTATGCACTGCCAACAACACTGTGGCCATAATCACAGTGGGAGGTCTCGCAAAGGATATCTCGGAGAGGTTTGGAGTAGATCCGCGAAAGAGTGCCTCTATTCTCGATTCGGCATCCTGCATTGTGCAGTGTCTTATCCCTTATGGCGCGCAGACTCTGCTTGCCACCTCTCTTGCCGGAATCTCACCGGCCGCTCCATTCCCATATCTTTATTATCCCTGGGCTCTCGCCCTTAGCTTGACTCTCTCGATAATCTTCTTATTCCCTCGCCGCTACTCCCACAAATAGCCCAATCCCTATTATCACTAAATCCATACTCCTCCTTTAGGGGGTCGGGGGGCTTAGAAATCTGGTCACTCCAATCGCCCGAAATTTCTCCTCTATCTTCCGTGTCGGATTCACCACGATTGTGAGCGAAGGATACACTTTTGCCATCGGAAGATCATCGGGATGATCTGTGAAGAAAGATTCCGGGATAAGCATCTTTTCTTCAAGCATCTGCATGATTGCATCCCTTTTGGCTTCCCCTTTCATTTCTCTATAGTCTCCCTTTCTCTCATTAAATGTTGTGGCTATGACTCCGTCGTATCCTAACGCTCTGCAGAGTGGGAGAGAGTATTCCTCCAAAGCTGCTGTTGCGATGTAGGTGCGGCATCTACGTTGCCTGCGAGCATCTATCTTATCCTTAATTATTGGATTGATAGATTGTGCGATTACTTCTGCCAGCCATTCCCAATCTTCTTGCTGAAGATGTTTTCTGGCTATCTTTGTAAGATGCCATTTCATATTTTTGTGGCTGACAAGTCGTAGGCTTCTCAATGCTGTCCACCATAATGTGCTTATAACCCCTTTTGGAGAGTGGCGTTTCATCAGCAATCCGGGCAATCGCTTCATGAAAATGTGCATTGAATTGCCTGAGATCAATGTGCCGTCAAGATCTACTATGGTGGCTGCACTCAGGGTTTCTTGTAATCGTTCGACCATGGGAATCTTATCAAGGTTCTGTTTCGGTATATGGAATAATCTGCATGAAGAAGCGGATTGCTAGTGGTCTCAGTGAAGACAGCGACTCTTATTGCGGCGATTGGATTGTAGTCTTTAATCGCCTCGATTATAGCAAGCAGAGTTTCACCACTGTCTATGGCATCATCTATAAGAAGAACTTCGGGTGTTGCGTTATCTTTCAAAATCTTAGCGAGCTTTTCCGGTATCTCAACCCTCTTATCCTCTGTTTTTCTCCTTTCTTCCCTCTTATCCTCTGTTTTTCTCCTTTCTTCCCTCTTTTTATTTCTACGCAGGCTAAGAAGTTCCGACTCCGCCATTCTCATCCAATTCAGTATTGGAATTGGTATCTGCCTCAAGATTCTGCTCACTAATCCACCCTTTCGTTTAGTGGAGGGACGCTGAAGCTCTACGTCATATCTTTCCGCATACCTCTCTTTGGGAAAGTGGTGGCAAAATGCATCTGCTACGAATGATCCTCCGCGTTTGACTGCGACTATAGCATCGAATCCTGCGGATTCTTCATCCATTACCATTCCGGCAAGTCGGGCGGCATGCTCCTCAAAAGCCGATTCGTTTAAGGTCAGAACTTGCATAATAGTTTTATAGCCGGCATTCCCAAATAAGAGATGAGAGCACCGAGTTTATTTTTCAGACGCACATTGCTGTCAGTTATTTCTTTGAGTCTTTGGTCTTTAATTACCTTTACGCACCGCTCTTTTTGCTCCGGATTGTCGATGCCGTTGCGCATCATCTCGATGAGGATATTGAAGTGAGCACTGAAGCGTCGGTCGTTGGCAGCCCGGAGTAGGGCAGGAGAGTGGTCGGCAAAGTGTCTTACCATGCGGTCGGTCACATCAAGCACGTCGAAGCGAGCGTCACTCCACGTATTTATGAAACTTCCCGGTGTGTCACGATAGAAATAAACGATGCGATCAATAATACATACCTTATCGCTCCGCTCAAAAGCCTGATAAAACAGGTCTAAATCTTCATAACGGCATTTGCGGAAACGAAGTGGCCGATCTCCTTTGAAAACACTTGAATGGAAAAGCATCCCCCATGGATTGTTGAGGATGATGGTCTGGTATAGCCCGATGAGGATGGCCTTGTCGGCAGCCACGGTCATTGAGTTTCCTTCTCCTGAAGGCATTTTCTCAGGAATGCCGCGCACGAATTTTCCGGCTACAATTCCGGCTTTGCTTTTTAGAGCATGACGGATCAACACTTCAAGTGCATCGGGAGGCATCACATCGTCAGCATCCATAAACGCTATCCATTCCCCTGTAGCCAAGTCTATACCATGATTCCTGGCTGCTGACACTCCGGCATTTGCTTGGCTGATAAGTTTGAATCGAGGATCTTGATCGCAAAAAGACTTTGCTATTGAAGCCGACCCATCAGTAGAGCCGTCATCGACGACAAAGGCCTCAAACTCTCCATAGCTCTGACCCCGAAGCGATTCCAGAGCCTCCTTAAGCCACTCCTCAGCATTATAAACCGGTACAACAACAGAAATCTTATTCATGATATGCAAAGTTAGCGAATAATTGGGGATTTGGCAAATTGCGCATCGCGCTACGCACCGCGCATAGGTGTTGAAGTGCCTTTCCGATAAATTCAGGTTTGAATAGGCGTCCTTTGCGGCTGCTCCATTTTTGCATCTCAATTCTTACAGTCGACTCTAATGATTCTTTATCTTCTGACTTCCAATTTGTAGAGGTGTATGTATTGTCAAGTATATAATCAACTGTTGAGAGAAGTTCCAGTGAATAATTTGAATAGAAGCCTCTTAACAGTGATTGGGTTTTTCTGCATATTTCCAATAATCCTGCATTGTCGGTCGATTCGAGAAAGGCGATAGCTTCTTTTTCTGCATCCTCAGTCAGCCAAATATAATCGAACGGACGATTTTGCAATGCTGTCATGCCTTTAATATAACTTCCATTCATGTGGTATAATACGTGTGCCACTTTCCCTCCGGAGTAAGGTCCGTAAATATAAGGTTTGAAATCAATCTTGAAAATCTCTTTTCCTCCCAACTTTTGCATGAAATAAATCAGTTTCTCAGCTGCAAAGACGGATGCAAATTCTCCGAATCTATTCAAATCTGCAAGCATGATCAGAAGCATCGCGCGTGCAGGAGTAAGACGCACTCTTTCTGCTCGCATTTTTTCGGTTATTGCCTTTGAAGGCTCATAAATATATATTTCACAATCAATGTCTGATAGCGCATCCTCCATCATTTGCTTTACTCTTGGCCATTCCAAACCTCCATTATGAGATCCTAATGCCGGAATAGCTATAGAAGCGATTTCCCTTTCGGTGATCACTTTCTTCAATGCGGTAAGACCCTCTGAGATGTAGGTGTATTCTGAAGGAAAACGCCAATGCTGTTTAGTTGGGAAATTAATAATAATTTTTGTCCCTAAAATAGGAGACTCTTCTTCCGTTACCAGCATTTCTCCTACATGTAGTTTATTCTCACGGCATACTTTACGATATATGCGATAGTTCTCCGGAAAGGCCTCTTTAAACTGCAAGGCGATCCCTTTCCCCATCACTCCGACTGTATTGACGGTATTGACCAAAGCGACTGCACTACTGTCGAATATATTTCCTGTGATGTAATGTATCATACTTAAAAATAATATTGAGGGTCAACCACTATCATTTTGTCTGTTATGCCGAATTTAAGCAACTTCTCTTTTGCTTTATTATTATAAACGACAAAGCCTCTTATATATTTAGGGGAGAGGTCTGTTTTTATTAGCAATTCAGCTTCCTTTCTCCTCTTAAGATCCAGATCGGAATCCGAATTCCAATACTTGGCATACACATCTTCATATTTAATTAGATTGTCAATATTTTTCAGATGGCTCTTGTCATAGAATTCAGTGTATGCATCCAAAGCATGTCCATCGCAGAAGACACAATCTATGTCATTTTCGATTAAGTCAGAGAGCCTGATGACGCAATATACTATATTCTCCGGATTCTGACGTCTGACATTATTATAGCCATGTTGTATCACATAAAGCATCGGCGACCTTGGCCCAAAATAAAATGGAATGTACTCACTTAATATGAGGCCGTTTGGGAGGGTGTCATTTCTTATCCCGATGATTTGGGAATCTCCAATCGTCACATAATTGTCATTTTTGTTGGCAGAATGGCGAGATGTTATTCCATATTTCATTAAATGTGGAATATTGTCTATATGGGTGATACGGAATGCGAATTTCAACGGCTTGATCATGAAGGAAAGTCATTAGAATGCTACTTCGTATGCAAAGTTAGCGAATAATTGGGGATTTGGCAAATAAAACCTGAAATGTATGAAAAAACTCAAATAAAAATAGGATTGCATCGAAATGCAATCCTATTCTATATCCTTATAACATATATTCGCGTTACGCGCTACGCATTACGAGTTACGCACTAAGCGCTACGCATCAAAGTTCCGGCTCTTCTACGAAGTCATCTTTGCCAACTCCGCACACCGGGCATACCCAATCATTGGGGATATCTTCAAAAGCTGTTCCGGGAGCGATGCCGCCATCAGGGTCGCCTACTGCCGGATCATAGATCCAATCGCATACTTCACATCTGTATTTTTTCATAGTCAGATAAATTTAAAGGGTTTCTAAATCTTTTCTCAATATTCTAAACTATCATCCCCCCTATTTGGTTTAATCAATAGATAAAAAATTTTAAAACTCTCAACCTCACAACTCAACAACCTCACAACTCAACAACCTCACAACCCAACAACCCAAATAATGGACAGATACCAAGATGCAATCTCCGCCTCAAAAGTGACAGGCGACGACGAAGTAGTAAAGGCTGAAGTGAAGAAAATAGCCGACGAGGCCGACAAATACGCCTCAAAAGAAGTCTACGAATTCCTCCTGAACTCTATCGACCTAACCACTCTCGCTACAGAAGACAGCGTGAAGAGCGTCGTAGCCTTCACCGAAAAAGTGAATAATTTCGACAGCGACTATCCTCAATATAAGAATGTAGCAGCGATTTGCGTCTATAGCAACTTCGCCGAAGTAGTCCGCAACACTCTCGACGTGCCCGGTGTCGACGTAGCGGTAGTGGCAGGCTGTTTCCCCAGTGCCCAGGCCTTTATAGAAGTCAAGGTTGCCGATGTTGCCATGGCAGTACTCGGAGGAGCTGACGAAGTCGATATCGTATTCCCCGTCGGGATGTATAAGGATGGCGACTATGAAGGTCTAAGCGATGAAATCATCGAGATGAAACGCGCAGCCCGCGGTGCAAAACTTAAGGTGATACTTGAGACAGGCCTTCTGAAGACAGCCGAAGACATCCGCCGCGCATCAATCCTCTCCCTCTATAGCGAAGCCGACTTCCTCAAGACATCCACCGGCAAGATCTATCCCGGCGCAAGCCTCGAAGCAGCTTGGGTCATGTGCCAGTGTATCAAGGAATACTATCAGGCTACAGGCCGCAAAGTCGGTTTCAAATGTTCCGGTGGAATCCGCACTACCGACGAAGTCCTAAAATACTATGCAATAGTGAAGGAAGTATTAGGCGACGAATGGCTCACCCACGACCTCTTCCGCATCGGAGCCAGCTCTCTCGCCAATGCCGTCCTCTCATCGCTCGAAGGCGCTGAAATAAAATATTTCTGATATTATTGAATATAGATTGCATAAATATAGAATAGACCCCTCCATAAGTGTGTATAAACGGACATTTTCTTGAAAAATGTCCGTTTTTTATTTTGTTAGCGTTTGCTAATCTTGAAAATAGTGATTAACTTTGCAGTCCAAACCCCCAGTCTAAAGAATCAAGCCTCATGGTAGTCACCTGAAACCTGACACCTGAAGCCTGACACCTTCAGACTGAAGCATAAAAACTGAATAAATATGTTGCCAAACACAGATGTCATCACGAAAGAAAGCGTGGTGGTAAGATTTTCAGGAGACTCCGGCGACGGCATGCAGCTTGCCGGAAACATTTTCTCCAACGTCAGCGCCGGTGAGGGAAACACCATTTCTACTTTCCCTGACTATCCGGCCGAAATCCGTGCTCCGCAAGGATCACTCAGCGGCGTGAGCGGTTTCCAGGTTCACATCGGCAAGGGTGTACACACCCCCGGCGATGCCGCAGACGTTCTTGTGGCCATGAATCCCGCTGCATTGAAGACAAACCTCCGATACTTGAAAAAAGGTGGTATCATCATCTGCGACAGCGATACGTTCCGCCCCGCCGATCTTAAGAAGGCTGAATATGCCACCGACGATCCCGTGGCTGAACTCGGCATAGACCCGGAGCACATAATGCTCGTCCCTATGACAACTATCCTTAAGGCTGCCCTCGCTGACTCCGGAATGGACCAGAAGGCAATGATGAAGTGCAAGAATATGCTCGCACTCGGCATCGTATGCTGGCTCTTCGATCGTCCCGTTGAAAGCGTCCTCCATAAACTCAAGGCTAAGTTTGCAAAGAAACCGGCTGTCTACGAAGCTAACGCAAAAGTGGTGCAGGCAGGTTGGGACTACGGTCACAATACACATGCCTCCATGCCTACCTACCGCATCGAGACCGAGGCTGTAAAGCCCGGTGTCTATACCGACGTCAATGGCAACACAGCCACCGCATGGGGTCTTATCATGGCTTCTGAGAAGAGCGGACTCCCTCTATTCCTGGGCAGCTATCCCATCACCCCCGCCACTGATATCCTTCATGAGCTCGCCAAGCGCAAGGACCTCGGTGTGAAGGCATGCCAGATGGAAGATGAGATCGCAGGTGTCTGCTCCGCAATCGGCGCTTCTTATGCCGGCAACCTCGCGGTCACTTCCACTTCCGGTCCCGGTCTCGCTCTTAAGAGCGAAGGCATAGGTCTGGCAGTGATGGCTGAGCTTCCACTGGTAGTCATCGACGTTCAGCGTGGAGGCCCCTCCACCGGTCTTCCTACGAAGACAGAGCAGACCGACCTCATGCAGGCTCTCTATGGCCGCAACGGCGAGTCTCCACTCTGCGTAGTAGCTGCGGCAAGCCCTACCGACTGCTTCACAATGGCATTCGAGGCTGCCCGCATAGCTCTTGAACATATGACCCCCGTAATTCTCCTTACAGATGCATTCATCGCCAATGGCTCCAGCGCATGGCGTGTGCCCGAAGAAGAAGATTATCCTGTCATCAAGGTGCCTCTCGTCAGCAAGGAGATGATCGAGAATGGCTGGACTCCCTATATGAGAGATGCAGAGTCGCTCGCCCGCTATTGGGCACTCCCCAGCACTGAAGGCGCTATGCACCGCGTAGGTGGTCTGGAAAAGGATGCCAAGACAAGTGTGATCTCTACCGATGGAGCAAATCATGAGAAAATGGTGATGACACGCCGTCAGAAAGTGGCCAACATCGCAAATGATATCCCCTTGCTCCAGGTTCAGGGCGACAAGGATGCCGACACGCTCCTCATCGGTTGGGGTGGCACCTACGGCCATATGCTGACAGCTTGCGAGCAACTCAACAAGGATGGTCATCCAGTGGCTCTCGCTCAGTTCAGATACATCAATCCTCTCCCTGCAAACGCCCTCGATGAAATCCGCAAATATAAGAATGTCATCGTGGCGGAGCTCAACACCGGTATGTTTGCCGACTATCTGCAGCAGAAACTCCCCGGCACGGAGATAAAGAGAATCAACAAGATCGAAGGCCAGCCATTCATGGTGTCGGAGATCGTGGAAGGAACCCTCAAGCATATGAATCATTAATAATCCGGTGACAATGGAAAACAATAAATGCATTTTCGCCCCCGGCGACTATAAGAACGGGGCAAGTGTCCGCTGGTGTCCCGGATGTGGAGACCACGCTATTCTCAACACTCTCCATAAGGCTATGGCCCGCGTGGGTGTCGCTCCCAAGGATACGGTGGTGGTCAGCGGCATCGGCTGCTCATCCCGCCTTCCTTACTATATGAATACATATGGCATGCACACCATCCATGGCCGTGCAGCTGCTATCGCTACCGGAGTGAAGACTTCTCGCCCTGAACTGACTGTGTGGCAGATCTCAGGCGACGGCGACGGCCTTGCAATCGGCGGCAACCATTTCATTCATGCCGTACGTCGCAACGTCGACATCAACATGCTTCTCCTTAATAATAAGATCTACGGTCTGACAAAGGGTCAGTATAGCCCCACATCCGCGCGCGGCACTGTCTCCAAGTCAAGCCCCTACGGCACCACCGAAGATCCATTCATTCCTGCAGAACTCTGCTTTGGAGCCCGTGGCAACTTCTTCGCACGCTCCTACGACGTCGGTCTTGACATCAGCGTCGATGTGATGGAAGCGGCCGCTCGCCACAAGGGGGCTTCCGTAGTCGAGATTCTCCAGAATTGCGTCATCTTCAACAATGGCATACACTCCGACATCGTCGACAAGGAAGTACGCGACGACCACACCATCTATCTCCGTCATGGCGAGAAGATGATATTTGGCAAGAACGGCGACAAAGGTCTTGTTCAGGATGGCTTCAACGTGAAGGCAGTCACTATCGGACAGGATGGCTACACCATCGACGATGTCCTCGTCCACGACGCACACTGCGAGAGCAACTTCCTCCAGCAGCAGCTCGCCATGATGGACGGCCACGACCTTCCGCTCGCATTCGGAGTAATCCGCGACTACGACGCGCTCACCTACGAAGCCGAAGTAGCAGCCCAGGTAGAGGAAGTGAAATCCAAAAAGAACTTCACCTCCCTCCGCGACATGGTCCTCAAGACCACCGACACCTGGACCGTCCAGTAATTTTGAATTTTGAATTTTGAATTTTGAATTTTGAATTTAGAATTTGAAATTTTGAATTTCTAATATAGAATTATTCTCCCCATTTAGGGGGCAGGGGGCAGGGGGCTTCCTTTCCTTAGGAGGCCCCTCGGTCTTCTTTGAGTAGCAAGCACGCTCCGCGTGCGTCCCAGAGCGTCTCCCACATCCCAACCCCTGATCCCTGATCCCTGAAACCTGACCCCCGACCCCCGACCCCCGACACCCGGTTAAAAATCGGAGAATAATCCGAATTTTCAGACAAAATCGTGAAAAATTATGCACAAACATCAAAAATATGTGCAAATTTTGCCAAAAAATTTCTCTATGTAAAATTTTTTAATTAGTTTTGCACTCTGAAAACGAAAATAAGGCAGTCCCAACCAAAATGAAATCCGGTTTTGACTCTTCTTGTTGCGATTTTCACAAATAAGTCGAAAAACTTCACAATATAAATTTTTCTAACTCAAAACTATCAAGATTATGTCTGATATCGAAAACAGAGTAA
>CAYNPB010000044.1:2676-17481 GCA_964399005.1 uncultured Sangeribacter sp. | reverse complement strand
GGGCGGCGCATCAAATTGCCCGGTTTTTAAGGATGTGCCACAAATCGGATGCAAAATTACTAAAAAATTCTCATTCACGCAAATATTTAGGAAGAAAAAATTGAAAAAAGTTGAGTATTTTTGTGGAAAAACAATTTCAGAACATGGCAACTATAAAAGTTAAGTTCCGGCCCTCCGTCAGTGAGGAAAAGGAAGGTAAAATTTACTATCAGGTGATTCAAGGCAGAATTGCGAGGCAAGTGCGGACCGAATATAAGATATTCCCTTTTGAGTGGAATGAGAGGCGTAAGGTGGTGACTTGTAAAGAAAGCAGCTTAAGATTGCGACATATTTTGTTGATTCGAGAGAGAATAAAGAATGATCTCTCAAGATTCAACAGGATTATACGTGCGATGGAAAGGGATAGAACCGAGTATACGGCTGATGAAATAATAGAGGAGTATACACGAATTGCCAATGAAAATTCACTTTTCGGATATATGAACAAACTTATCTCCAAATTGAAATCAAATGGAAGAATCCGGACATCAGAAGCCTACAAGTCGGCGATCAACAGTTTTCGTCGTTTCAGGGATGGCGAAGACATCATGCTTGAGAGTATTTCTAAAGAAGTAATGGAATCTTACGAATCGTGGCTTAGACATAATGGGTTGACATCAAATACAGTCTCGTTCTACCTTCGAATTCTAAGAGCAGTCTACAACAGAGCTGTGGATGAAGATCTTATAGACAATAGAAATCCATTCAAGAAGGTCTATACCGGGATAGAAAAGACAGTGAAGCGAGCGTTGCCAATGAAAGTGATCAAGCAATTAAGAAAATTGGATCTTGCATTAAGGCCGGCACAAGAATTTGCAAGGGATATGTTTCTTCTGAGTTTCATGCTAAGGGGCATGAGTCTGGTAGATATGGCTTTTCTCAGAAAGACGGATTTGCAGAATGGTCATCTTTCCTATCGAAGACGCAAGACTGGGCAATTGCTCACTATCCGTTGGACAGCAGAAATGCAAGGGATTCTTGATAAGTATCCTGCCAACAATAGCATATACTTATTGCCGATCATCAAGAACCCTCAATCGGCTCCGATATATGTATATCGGCATATGAGTTATATTATCAACAGGCATTTGAAGGAGATTGCGAATGAGATGCGTCTCCCTATTACGCTCACTATGTATGTGGCAAGACACAGTTGGGCATCAGCGGCCAAAGCAAGAGGTATACCGCTGAGTGTGATCAGCGAGGGGATGGGTCATGACTCGGAATTGACAACACAGATATATCTTGCAAGTCTTGACACTTCCGTGGTGGATAATGCAAATCTATTGCTTATAAAGGATTTGAATAAGGATTAGATTGGGGCAATGCTTATTCATCGGCGAGCTCATCCACTTCTTCGTACATATCGCGCAAGAGGTTGATGAGCATCACCATGCCGTGGGCTGTAGCTTGCTCTATCACTTCGTTGCGGCTCCCCTTGAAGAGGCGGCATTCGCTGACGAGCTTGCTTCCATATTTAGCACCAATCCATACGGTTCCCACCGGTTTGTATTTTGTGCCACCATCCGGTCCGGCTATTCCGGAAGTCGAGATAGCGCAATCGCTGCGCATCAAGCGAGTTGCTCCTTCAGCCATTGCCTCAACTACCTCACGGCTCACAGCACCTCGCAAGTCGATGAACTTTTGAGGCACTCCCAACACTTTTGTCTTGACATCATTGGCATAGCTGACGATACTGCCGAGGAAATAGTTGCTACTTCCGGGCTGCTGAGTGATACGGTGGGCGATATTGCCTCCGGTGCAACTTTCTGCACAGGAGACAGTCAGTTCCCTTTCTTTAAGCAGCGAGCCTAACACTTCCGGTAGAGATTTATCTTCGTCAGCAATAATGTCTTTTGTGAAAATATCACGAAGATTCTGATGCAAACGGTTCATTTGGAAGCGCAGAATCGCGACGCCATTATGTTGCCCGGTAAGCGTGATTTTAGATAGCAAGAGATTTGCTTCGATTGCGATCTTGATATATTCGGGAAGATGCTTCTCAAAATGCTTCAGGATGCTTTCGATTTCTTCGCTTGTGTAGCCATACACAATGACGTGTCTTTTTTCTATGTTTGGGACTTCGTTCATAATCTTCGTAATGTCCGAGTTATACTTCAACTTTTGAGTAAGGGGGCAAATCAAGAGGGCAGAATTCCCCTTTCAGATATTTATAATAGCCTGCAATAGCCACCATAGCAGCATTGTCGGTGGTGAAAGCTCTTTTAGGAATCCATGCTTTGATCCTTCGCCGTTTGCAAAACTCTTCAACAGCATTTCTAACGCCGGAGTTTGCAGACACGCCTCCTCCTATAGCTACAGCCTTAACTCCCGTCTCTTTCACTGCCTTCGCCAATTTATCAAGAAGAATGTCGATGATGGTGCGTTGAAGCGATGCTGCCAAATCAGACATTCTCTTTGCTATAAAATCCTGATCTGTTTTCAAGTTGTCGCGGACCGTATAGAGAAAAGAAGTTTTGAGACCGCTGAAAGAATAGTCAAGACCCGGAATGTGAGGTTTTGCAAATTTGAAAGCGGATGAATCCCCTTCAGCGGCCAATCGGTCGATATGCGGGCCTCCGGGGTACGGGAGTCCCATCACTTTTGCACATTTGTCGAATGCTTCTCCGGCTGCATCATCAATCGTACTTCCAAGAATTTCCATATCAAACGGAGAACGCACGAGAATAATCTGAGAATTACCTCCTGAAATCAAAAGGCATATGAAAGGAAATTGAGGGACTTCCTGATCTTCCTTTTCCTTTATGAAATGACTCAGTACATGGGCGTGAAGATGATTGACGTCGACGGTAGGGATATCAAGGCCTATGGCCATTCCCTTGGCAAATGAAGTCCCGACCAATAGCGAACCGAGCAACCCGGGGCCGCGAGTGAAAGCTATCGCATCGAGATCTTCGGGCGACACGCCGGCCTGGCGCAGCGCTTCGCTCACCACCGGGAGTATATTTTGTTGGTGTGCCCTGCTTGCGAGTTCAGGGACAACACCTCCATACTGCTCGTGGACTTTCTGGCTTGCTATGACGTTGCTACGCAATATCCCGTCGGAAATCACGGCTGCAGAAGTGTCGTCGCAACTTGACTCAATTCCTATTATTGTAATGCTCATTATCTACGTTAGTGTATTCTTAGGCTCGAATGATAAGATAATCATGAGCGCAATGCAAAGTTAATATTTATTTTTGAAAGATGCAAATAATTGAGAGGATTAGGAAGAGAGGAGATGAAAGTCAAGATTTTTAAAGTGTTTCGTGGGATAAATCGTGTTTTTTTATTAATTTTGTAGTAGATTCCGGGTCGTGTTAGACTACTTGTGAGATAAAGGAATCTCCAAATTGATTATATCTGACTTTAAATGAGTATATTGAAGCCTGTATACAATGTCTTCAGGAGCATAATCATGTCGCTGATTGTGCTTCTGGTCGTTGTCTATGTAGGGTTATATGTGGTGCTCTCCATTCCTTCTGTGCAAAATAAAGTCAGATCAATTGTCTGTGAAGAGGCTTCCGTATTGCTCGGAGGAGATTTGGAAATCGGAAATCTTACAATTGAGCCTTTTAGTGAAGTGATTCTTTCAGGAGTAAGTCTGAAATCGCCGGAGGGTGAGAGATGTGCAAATATCGATAAGGTCGCGGCCGGAATAGACCTCTGGAAACTTATTATCGAGAGAAAGATTGTGCTCAATTATGCTGAAATTATTGGCATGAATGTAAATGTGGTCCAGGAAGCGGATGGGGCTCCATATAATATACAATTTTTAATCGATGCTCTATCGCCAAAAGATAAGAACAAACCTTCAGCTGTTTTCGACCTTCGGATACGAAACATTGTGGTGCGTAATTCTAAAGCTCGTCTTTTACGGCCATGGATGAAAGATGCAGCCGGAGAGATGTCGAAATTTGGGGATATCAATGTAGCCCGATTAAGAATGGATCTTAGCATCCCGGTTCTCAGAAACGATCTATTCAAATTTGATATCCGCAATCTTCAGTTCGTAGCGACCCCAGGAGTGGATGTGAGAGGGTTGAGCGCTGTGATAGAGTATTCAAAGGATTCAGAAGATGCTCGGAAGGATGAATTGAGAGTGAAAAATTTGAGTATAGATCTCCCCAATTCAACTTTAGCTTTTGGAGATGTAGATATACAACCCAATTCATTCTCCAATGTGACAGGGATTGTAGGTGGAACGTTGACACCTTCTGACTTCTCTTCACTTGTGCCTGAGTTGAGCGCATTTGATACCTCATGGAGTGTTGACATACATGCCCTATACAAAGATAATGGTATAGATATATCTGAGATTTATCTTGCCAACGAGGATTATAGCTCAAAAATCAATGTAATCGGAAGAGTTGGGGAAATCGGAAAGAAGGATAGCCTGAATATTGAATTGAATTCCTTACAGGCTGACATTTCTTCGAGACTTATCTCAAAGGTTACTTCAAATTTACCAAAAATCGGTGTGAACGGCCGCAGAATAATAGAAGCTGTTGGAGGTATTTCGCTTGATTTAGAGGGTCAACTGATTGATGGGAATCTTGCAGAGGCAAAGGGATCGCTTGCTACCGAGAGGGGCGATCTTGAGTTTAATGGTAGTGTAAGCAAACTAAATACCAAAAGGCCTCACATATTGTTAAAAGCAGATGCAGAGGCTGTGGAATTGGATAAACTTCTTGCCACTGACAAGATAGGTACTGTTTCTTTCAGCTTAGATGCAGAAATAGAAGGAATAGACAAGAATGCTGAGGGGGAAATAAGTGTCAAGTCTGATGAATTTGCAGTGATGGGAAACCGACTCACAGCATTGGATATAGAACTGAAGAAGATAAAAAATAATATTGATCTGATACTTGACGCAGAAGCTGATGATATGCAAATCAGCTTAGATGCAGGTGCTCATTTAGCAGGCGAACATACTCACCTGAATGCTGATATGCTCTTTTCCGGATTAAATGTTTCTGATTTCGGGGTTAAGGGAAAAATGACTGACAGCGAGTTAGCGGGGAGATTGGTAGCTAATCTGCATGGCAACAATCTTGATAATCTGACAGGATTGGCTGAACTTAACAACCTCTCCATGGTGCGTCCCGATGGCAATAAATTGGGATTAAAACAACTTGTATTAAGGGTTGATTCATTAATCAGTCCGGATCTTCAGGATGGTTTAGTTGGAGCTCGCGATATAACTCTAAGGTCTGATTGGATTGATGCAAAAGCATCCGGGTATATTCGTCCGAGTACATTCGGAAAGGAATTGAATGCAATTATTGAATCAGTGATACCGACCTTGGCACCTAATTCTTCTCTTATAGCAGAACCGATTCCGGCATCAAATGAATTTGATTTCGACATCAATATCAAGGGGGTTGCTGCTCCTTATGTTTTTTTTGACACACCTGTGCGTCCGCTGACAGATATCCCGGTAAGAGGATCGTTTCATTTAAATCAGGGTAGGGTCTTTATCAAAGGCAGCACACCTCATTTGCAACAAGGGAAAAACAAACTTATCAGAGACGTAGTCTTCTCGCTTGATGCCGACTCATTTTTAGGGATGGCAAAAGTCAATGCAGGGCTGATTTTTCCGGCCAAGAAAGGAGATGTGCAGATAGCCACAGATATTTATGCTGTCCATGATAAGATAAATGTCAATCTTGGATTAAATCCGACAATGGAAAGTGTCCTTAAGGGGACTATGGCATTAGAGGCGTCTCTATCCCGAATACCCAATCCTCTGAAGTCGGTAGGGGATTTGGCCGTCAACCTCAATATCCTTCCGTCCACAATCACTGTGAGTGATAAATCCTGGGCGATAGCCAACGGGGCGATTGACTATTCAGGGAAACGAATAGAAGTGAACAATTTCCTGATTAGCCATGAAGATCAATATGTAAAGATAGAAGGTACAGCGTCGGATAATGAGGATGATATTGTAAAAGTTAGGCTTAACGATATAGATCTGGAGTATATTTTCAATATTCTCAATATTAATTATGTTTCTTTCGGAGGCATGGCAACCGGAGAAGTGGAGGGACGGCGTCTTCTGTCAAAAAATCTTGAAGCACGGACAGAATTCTTGCATGTGAAAGACTTGAGTTACAACGGGGCTGTATTAGGAGATGGAGATTTGGCTTCAGAATATGATGTGAGCCAGCAAAAGATAGGCATCTATGGTGTAATCCGTGACCCATTGACGAGACAGAGGAGAGTAAGTGTTGATGGCGGCATATGGGTGACGCGCGACTCCTTAAGCTTTGGTTTTGATGCACAAAAGGTAAATGTGGGTATCATGAAACCGTTTGTCTCTGCATTCTGTTCAGATCTGAGAGGTATTGCTTCAGGAAAGTGTAAGCTTTTCGGCACCTTCTCCGACATTGATCTTGAAGGAGATCTTAAAGCAGATACATTATCAATGAAGCTTGACTTCACCAATACATGGTATCATGCAGGCAATGATTCGGTTTTCCTTCATAAAGGGATAATAGAGATACCACCTCTTACGCTTTATGATGACGAGGGGCATACTGCAGAATTCAGTGGATGGCTACGGCATACATATTTTCACAATCCGGTTTTCAATTTCAGACTTCGTGATGCCAAGTCACTGCTCTGTTATGATACCAATGAAAAAATTAATCCTCTGTGGTATGGCACGATCTATGGGTCAGGACACGCTCAGATTAATGGATTTCCGGGTCAAATTGACATTGACATGAATATGACTACCGAGGAGGGGTCGAAATTCTACTATGTCATAAGTGATGCAGAGGACATTGATCAATATTCTTTCTTGACTTTCACCGACCGACGGAAAGAGAGCAGACTATCTGAGGAAAGAGATTCAATACCTGAATATCTGATGAAATTCAGAAAGCAAACGGAGGAAATGGAGGAGGGTTCGAGCAATGTAATACTCTCAATCAAAGGCACAGTGACAAATGATGCGCTTGTCACGTTGGTGATGGATCCAAAGGCGGGCGACAAAATTATTGCAAGAGGACAAGGTGCATTGCAGATGGATTATAACCTTGCAAATAATGATCTGAGGATGATAGGCACATATGTGCTCGAAGAAGGAAACTACAATTTCACTTTGCAGGACATAATAATAAAGAACTTTACAATCAAACGGGGAAGTCTGATTAAGTTTGACGGCGACCCTATGAATGCCAACCTTGATATAACTGCAACTTATCGTGTTAATACGAACCTTACTGATTTGGACAAGAGCTTTGCCACAGATAAGGAACTCAACAGAACTAATGTCCCGGTTGATGCCGTGCTTCTTGTAGACGGGCCTATGACAAATCCTGACATCACCTTTGATATTGAGTTGCCTTCACTGACGTCGGATGTCGAGAGAAAAGTGAAGAGTATCGTATCTACTAATGACATGATGAGCCGGCAGATAATCTACCTGCTTGCATTGAACCGTTTCTATACTCCGGAATATACAGGGGGTGAAAGTAATGGGTCAGAATGGTCGAGCATGGCATCTTCCACTATATCCTCGCAACTGAGCAATATCCTGAGTCAGATGACTGATAAATTGGATGTGGCTCCTTCCTTCAGAAGCGACAAGGGTGACTTTACAGATATGGAATTCGACCTTGCGCTATCTTCACGGTTGCTCAACAACAGATTGCTGATCAACGGCAATTTCGGATATCGCGACCGCAACACAAGCAATACGCAGTTTGTAGGAGACTTTGACATTGAGTATCTCCTCACAAAGAATGGCAATTTGCGTCTGAAAGCATACAATCATTTCAATGATCAGAACTATTATTTACGGTCCGCCCTTACTACTCAGGGAGTGGGCGTAGTATTCCAAAAGGATTTTGACAGGCTTTTCAGAAGGAAAAAAGATGATGATAAGGAGGATAGGGATGAAGTGAGAAAGGAAGTTGAAGATGAAAAGAATGATTCCACATCAATTGGGGACAATGCAGGATATGGTAAGATTTTGGAGATAAATAATGATTCTATTAACATTACTAAATAAATTAGGAATATGATTTGGAGTATCGGAGGATTATTGGAAAAGATAGGATTCTCTAACAACTCGGTAGGCTACGCATTCAGTGGAGGAGGAGCCAGGGGATTCTCACATATAGGAGTGTTGAAGGCACTGGAGAAATTTGGTGTTCGACCCAACGTGATGGCTGGAGTATCGGCAGGTAGTGTTGCTGCTGTGATGTATGGATCAGGATTGACTCCCGACGACATGCTTCACTGTTTTGAGGATCTGTCGAAGGTGAAAGAATTTGTCACTTGGAAAGTACCCGGGAATTCTCTTTTGAAAATCGACAAGTTTGGTAAGCTCATTGAATCTTGGCTTCCAGTCAAGAATCTTGAGGATATGGCTATTCCTACAATAGTGTGTGCCACAGACTTTCAGCATTGTAAGTCGATAGGATGGGCAAAGGGAGAAATCGTGCCCCGTGTGATGGCTTCCTGCTCCATACCTATCGTATTCGAACCGGTAAAGATTAATGGTGGTGTATATGTAGATGGGGGTGTGCTTCGCAATCTTCCGGCATGGGCTGTGAGAAAATATTGCAAGACACTATATGGATTTAATTGCTCCCCCTTCCATAATATATGGAAAGATCCCACCAAGCACAATCTTTTGGATATTGCATTGAGAAGCTATCAATTGATGTCTAAATCAAATATGGTGAATGATGCCAAGATGTGTGATATACTTATCAATCTCAGAGGGGCACATGCCATAGGCACATTTGATGTTGCAAAGCTTCATCATATAGTGGATTTGGGCTACGAGACGGCTTGTCGGATTTTGGAGGCTAAACTACGTAAGGGTTAAGAGACAAAGGTCAAGAGTCAAGAACCAAGGGTCAAGGGTCAAGGGTGAAGAGTCAAGAACCAAGAACCAAGGGACAAGGGTTAAGAACCATGTAAAAGAGAAATTGAATATAAAAGAAATATAAGACATAATTAATGGAAAGATTGATAATATATCAGATGTTTCCTCGGATTTTCAGCAATGCGAATGCTAAGCTGAAGCCCTGGGGAACACTTGAAGAGAACGGGTCCGGAAAACTCAACGACCTGACTTCGAAAGCACTTCGATCAATAAAGGAGTTGGGTGTGAATTGCATATGGCTCACAGGAGTGATAGAACATGCCACTAAGACAGACTTTACTGCTTATGGGATAGAGAAAGACAATCCGAATGTAGTGAAAGGAGAGGCCGGAAGCCCATATGCTATAAAAGACTATTACGATGTGGATCCAGCCATAGCCGTAGATGTCAACAGACGAATGAATGAATTTGAGAATTGTGTCAAAAGAATTCATAAGGAGGGTATGAAAGTGCTTATAGACTTCGTTCCCAATCATACGGCCAGAGTTTATCATAGCGATTCCGCACCTTCAGGTGTGAAAGATTTTGGAGCGGATGATGACATAACAATGGGCTTTTCTCCTCGCAATAACTATTATTATGTACCGTTCCAGCAGTTCTCTCCAAGTTTTCCATTAGATGCAGAAGGAGACACTCCGTATATAGAATTTCCGGCAAAGGTGACGGGCAATGACTGTTTCACTGCTTTTTGTGGGCAATGCGATTGGTATGAGACTGTAAAACTAAACTATGGTCATGATTATGGCGATTGGAGCGATCATTTCGAACCGGTGCCTGACACTTGGATCAAGATGCTCGCGATCCTTCGTTTCTGGGCTTCAAAAGGAATAGATGGCTTCAGATGCGACATGTGCTTCATGGTGCCTCTTCCTTTCTGGCATTGGGCGATTCCGCAAGTGAAAAAGGATTATCCCGGTGTGATGTTTATCGGCGAGATTTATGATGTGGCTCAATACAGGCCATTCCTCAATTATGGCTGCTTCGATTATCTTTATGATAAGGTGAATCTTTATGATACTCTTGTCGACATTGAGATACACAATCATTCAGCTGCGCGCTTGACAGGAGCTTGGCAGACAGTGGATGGTATAGGGGATTCGATGCTTAATTTCCTGGAGAATCACGATGAGGTGAGGTTTGGATCAAAGGCATATTCGGGCAATCCGGCAAATGTGCTTCCTTCGCTTGTAGTTAGTTCCATGATTTCCAAAGGTCCGTTTATGATCTACTACGGCCAGGAGTTAGGGGAGTCAGCTAAGGACAATGAAGGATTCGCAGGAGACAATAACCGATCTACTATCTTTGACTATTGGAGTTATGACACTCTGCGCAGGTGGTGGAACAAAGGGAACCCATCGTTGAAGAATCTTACGGCTCAAGAAAAATGGTTGCGTGGCATATATCAGAAGGTGCTGACTCTCTGCAACTCTGAGTCAGCATTGAGGGAAGGAAGTTTCTTCGATCTCATGTATGTCAATCTGAGGCATGAAGGATTCAATCCTCACAGTCAGTTTGCCTTCCTAAGATATACTGAAGATTCTATTTTATTGATAGCAGTAAATTTTGATCATTCACCTGCTGAAATGGATGTTGTGATTCCAAGGCTCGCTTTTGACATGGCTGGTATTCCTGAAGGTGATATTGTGGCCGACGACATTCTTTGTGGACGCACGGTATTCCTTAAACTCAGCCCTGACAAGGGGACTCGTATCCGTCTAAATCAAAAAGATGCTGTAGTGCTTCGCGTGAAATAAAGATTAAATATAAAATAAAAATCCCGATAGCCGGTGGCTGTCGGGATTTTTTTAGGATATTCTTTTCAATGCCTCTCAGGGTTTAAAGAGGTATTGGCTTGAAATGGACTGGTTGTTGTGGATGCGGCGGATAGTGTCGGCGAAAAGCTTTGTCACTGTAAGGATAGTAGCTTTTGGATTCTCCTTTCCATAGGGAATTGAGTCTGTGAAGATGATTTCTGTCAGACCGCTTGCGAGGATGCGTTCTGTAGCCGGATCGCTCATCACGGGGTGTGTGATAAGTGCTCTTACGGAATTAGCGCCTTCAGCGAGCATTAGGTCGGCAGCCTTAGTGATAGTGCCGGCTGTGTCTGCTATATCATCTACGAGGACAACATTCTTTCCTTTTACGTCACCAATGACTTGCATCTTGGCTACGACGTTGGCTTTTGCACGCTGCTTGTGGCAGAGCACGAGAGGCACGTCGAAATATTTAGCGTAGGAATTAGCACGCTTAGCACCACCTACATCCGGAGATGCAATCACCATATTTTCAAGATGAAGGCTCTCGATGTATGGGATGAATACGGAAGAAGCATAGAGATGATCGACAGGAACATTGAAGAAGCCTTGAATCTGATCAGCATGAAGATCCATAGTAATGAGTCGGTCGATGCCTGCAACGCTAAGAAGGTCAGCGACGAGTTTGGCAGCAATCGATACACGCGGCTTGTCTTTACGATCCTGACGCGCCCAACCGAAATAAGGGATAACCGCATTGATGCTTGCAGCGGAAGCACGTTTGGCAGCATCAATCATAAGGAGGAGCTCCATAAGGTTGTCGGAGTTCGGGAAAGTAGACTGCACAAGATATACTTCGGCTCCACGAATAGATTCGTCGAAGCAAACTTCAAATTCTCCATCAGCGAAATGCTCGATGTTCATCTTGCCGAGTTCGATGCCCAGGTCTTTGCAGATTCCTTCGCCGAGATAATGACTCTTGGTGCCTGCAAACACTTTAATAGGCGGTAGGGTATTGCTCATAGTAGCTCTATTATAATGGTGCCCCCTGAGGAGCTTGACTTTTTCACTGCAAAATTAATCAATATTTTCGATTATAGCAACTCGAAATGAAAAAAAAACGGGACATTAACAAATGTCCCGTTTTATAGTAAGTATTACCAGATGATGACGCGCTCCGATGCCGGGCGGAACATCTTGTCGCCTTCCTTGATATTGAAAGCCTTAAAGAAAGGATCAAGATTTTTGAGGGTGACATTAACACGGTTTTCTCCGAGAGAGTGTACGTCGCCGCTTGTAAGATTGCGGATTTCTGCTTCACGGATGTTCTGAGCCCAGAGGTTGGCATAGTTCATATAGAACACTTGTTCCGGAGTCAGACCTTCGATGAGTGCAGCATCGCTTTCCACGTCGACACCCTTCTTTCTCTGGCTGTCGAGGAAAGCTGTCATAGCCACGCGAAGACCACCCTGGTCAGCGATGTTTTCGCCGAGTGTGTACTGGCCATTGGCAAAGAGACCGGGAAGGATCTCGACAGCATTGAATTGGTCTACGAGACCTTGAGTGAGTTTGCTGAACGCTTCTGCGTCTTCCGGTTGCCACCAGTTGGTCATATTGCCGTTGGCATCAAAGTTGCATCCCTGGTCGTCGAAACCGTGGGTCATCTCATGTCCGATCACTACGCCGATACCGCCATAGTTTTCAGCATCGCTTGCTTCAGGATCAAAGAAAGGAGCCTGCAGGATTGCTGCCGGGAATACTATCTCATTGTTGAGAGGATTGTAGTATGCGTTTACAGTCTGAGGAGTCATACCCCATTCTGTGCGATCTACGGGTTTGCCCCATTTCTTAAGATATTCTTTCTGGGCCCAAGTGCGGGCATTCTTGATATTTTCAGCATAGCTGAGCGAGGGATCGATATTAAGTTCGGAGTAATCTTTCCACTTGTCAGGGTATCCGATTTTTACAGTGAACTTATTGAGTTTCTTAAGAGCCTGGACCTTAGTGTCGTCGCTCATCCATTCGAGATGGATGATGTGTTTTCCAAGTGCGTTGCGAAGATTCTCAACAAGTTCAATCATATAGTCTTTAGAGCTCTGTGGGAAGTATTCAGCGACATATAGTTCTCCGATAGCCTCTCCAAGGAGACCTTCTGTCACACCAAGAGCCTTCTTCCAACGGGGACGTTGCTGCTGAACGCCGCTCATTACCTTGTTGAAGTCAAAGGCTGCATCAGCAAAATCGTCGCTCAAATATGAAGCATAGTCATTTACTACGAGCCATGAATAATAATCCTTAAGTTCACGGTCGGTAAGCGAGTTCATAAGAGTGTTGGCAGCATTCATTGAGCGTGGTTCAGTCACGATGATAGTCTCGGGAGCCTCGATATCCATTGTCTCAATGAAGAAACGATCGAGAGGAAGATTGCTCCATTTTGCCTTTACATCTTCATAGCTGAAAGGATTGTAAAGAGCCGGGATGTTGCGGCTTTCCTCACGAGTAAGGGCTGAGTCAGCAAGAGCAGTCTCAATCTTCATGACATTCTTGACTATGCGCTTGGCATCTTTCTTTGAGTACCCGGCAAGAGTCATGTATTTCTCAATGAGTTTCTGGTAGGCGTCACGCACTTCCTTATTACGCTTGTCATTCTTCAGGTAGTAGTCTCGGTCGCCGAGGCCAAGATGATTGCTTCCGAGATACATTGCATAGACCTGAGAATTGGCGAGGTCTTCCTGCGGACCTCCGGAGAAGAGGGGGCTGCTGTAGTTTTTGTGCATCCAAAGAAGAAGGTCGGTCATACCGTCGTGGCCTGTAGACTCGATCTTTGCGAGATCTGCTTTTATTGGTTCTGCACCAAGGTTGTTGCGACGAATGGAATCCATACCCTGCTCATAAAGAGTGGCAACTTTAAAGGCATTTGTGCCGGGTTGAGGGTTAGTGGCAGCGAGACCGGTCACAATTCGGCGTACGCGGTTGTCGCTTGAGTCACGCAAGATATTGAAGGCGCCATAGCGGGCGTGTTCAGGAGTAAGAGGGTGAGAATCCATCCAGCCTTTATTGACGTGGAGGTAGAAGTCGGCAGAAGCCGGAGTGTTGGGGTCGATGCCTTTCGGATCGAGACTCTTCAGATGCTCAGCATTCATGCCGGTGCAAACGGCAACTGAAGCAAAAAGCGTGAGAAAATTTCTTAGTCTCATTCTTCTGTAATTTTTAGTTTATTTATTATGGTTTTTGATTTCATTTCAGTTTCGTTCCATTCCTCGTAAGGATTGGAGAGGGGAGTGATGCCACCTCCTGCAAAAATAGCTACGGAGGAGTCGCTGCATTTTGCACAACGTAGAATCACATAGAATTCAGTAGAGTCATTAATGTGACAAGGTCCACAGAAACCTCCGTACAGCTCCCTATTAAAATGTTCATAGGTGTTTATCAACTCTAATGAACGGATTCTGTCGCTACCGCAGACTGCCGGAGTAGGGGATATCCGGCAAAGAATTTTTTTTAGTGTCTTGCTTGAATCGTCAGTGCATATTGCATCTAAAGGAGTGCAGATGTGCTCAATCAGTCCT
The DNA here is from genome assembly GCA_964399005.1 of uncultured Sangeribacter sp. Taxonomy (GTDB): domain Bacteria; phylum Bacteroidota; class Bacteroidia; order Bacteroidales; family Muribaculaceae; genus Lepagella. The sequence continues at coordinate 3,214 of CAYNPB010000044.1, read as the reverse complement.
GCCTTTTTTGTTATGGTGGGGTATGTTTTGACTTCTTGGCAAGAATTTTCGAGACAATCTTTTATAAATTCCACAACCATTTGCTGCTCGTCGATATTTTTTTCATCCCAAGGTCTGTTAGAATCATTTTGAGAGAAAGGACGAGTGCCGGCGAGAGCTATTGTAGATATTTGCTCATCCTCTTTCTTGAGCAAAAGTTCCGGGGATGCCCCAATCCAAGTGCCGGTGACATCTGAGGAGAATGCGAATACGAAAGCATCCGGATATGCAGAGCATAGACTGTTGAAGGTGTCGTGGATGTTTACCTTACCCTCGATCTTGATGATGCGCGCTGCTATAGTCTTGCCTCTGCGACCATCTAAATCGGTCTGAATGGCTTGTATTTCGGTGAAATAGTCGGTTTTAGAGGTAGTTGGAGGAATTATTGAATGGGTGGACTGACACTGACTATCATCAGGGATGAAATCAGGTGATATTGTCAGTATTTGCTTTTCGGGATTAAGGAAAGGAGCAATGACGAAGCCATTGCCGAGTCCTT
>CAYNPB010000044.1:0-2576 GCA_964399005.1 uncultured Sangeribacter sp. | reverse complement strand
ATTTGCTTTTCGGGATTAAGGAAAGGAGCAATGACGAAGCCATTGCCGAGTCCTTTAGTGAGAGATTCGGAAGCTCCGCTGAATACTACAGTGGAATTTGGAAGTCTGTATTTAAACCAGTTCACCGAAAAGTTCGAAAGGCTCAGCCTTTGTGATTTTTACATTGATAAAATCTCCGGGTTCGGCATCAGAACCCTCCACATATATCTCCGGATCTACCTCGGGGGAATCCCATTGGGTGCGTCCGATTCTTGTGTCGCCTTCAATTCTGTCGACGATGACCCTTACAGTCTGACCTATCATCTCGAGATTACGTTGAAGAGCAATCTCTTGCTGAAGAGCCATCAGTCTGTCGAGGCGAGCTTGCTTCACTTCAGCCGGGATGTTGTCGTTGAGATTTTTAGCAGCCCAAGTGTCGTCTTCTTCGCTGTAGGCGAAAGCACCCATGCGCTCGAAGCGTTGTTCTTTCACAAATTCAAGTAGTTCTTCAAATTCCTTTTCACCTTCTCCGGGATATCCAACCATCAGAGTGGTGCGGATTTTGAGATCGGGAAGTCTGCGACGCATCTCTGCAAGAAGTTTTCTGGTGTCTTCTCCATTAATATGGCGGTGCATGTTGTCGAGAACTTTGTCAGAGATATGTTGGAGTGCAATGTCGATATATTTGCAGACGTTGACATGATGGGCCATGACGTCAAGAAGCTCCATCGGGAAATCAGAAGGATAAGCGTAATGGAGACGTATCCATTCCACGCCTTCGATTTCTGCCATACGATCGATAAGTTCGGGAAGGGCATGGCGACCATAGAGGTCGATGCCATAGCTGCTAAGATCTTGAGCTATAATATTGAATTCCTCGACTCCTTTTGAGACGAGATCTTTTGTCTCTTCGAGAATCTCCTCAATTGGACGGGAAGTGTGGCGTCCGGTGATTATAGGGATTGCACAGAAAGAGCAGAAGCGGTTGCAACCTTCTGAGATTTTTAGATATGTGCTATGAGGAGGAGTTGTCAGAGTCCTTTCCCAATCTTTTGGTGAGGAAGCGCCGTTGTCGTTTCTGTCGGGCAGGTTTTCGATGAAGTTTTTCCAGTCGTATTTTCCATACCATATGTCAACTTCCGGAATTTCTGCCTTCAGATCGTCCATATATCTTTGAGACAGGCAACCCATCACCACGAGTCTGCCGATCTTCCTTGTCTTTTTACGGCTTCCGAGTTGAAGGATAAGGTCGATAGATTCTTCCTTGGCATCTTGAATGAAGCCACAGGTGTTGACTACTACCCATTCTCCGTTAGGATTTTCAGCATCGTGACGCACTTCATAGCCTTTGGCCGACAAGCGTCGCAGAAGCCTCTCGCTATCGATGAGGTTTTTGCTGCACCCAAGAGAGATAACGTCAATAAGTCCTTTTTTCATAATTAAGTTTGGTAAACTCAACTTATGTGTTATGGAAATCAGTCAGTAGCTTTTCCAAATAGAGATTTTACGAACTCCTCGCTGTTGAACATCTGTAGGTCGTCCATTTTTTCTCCCACTCCGATGTATTTTACGGGGACATTAAATTGGTCGCTTATTCCGATTACTACGCCCCCTTTTGCAGTGCCATCAAGTTTTGTGATGGCGAGAGCATTGACTTCGGTTGCTGCAACGAATTGTTTTGCTTGTTCGTAGGCATTTTGGCCTGTGCTTCCGTCAAGTACGAGAAGGACTTCTTGTGGGGCATCTGGAACAACTTTTTGCATCACTTTCTTTACTTTGGAGAGTTCGTCCATAAGTCCTTTTTTGTTATGGAGACGTCCGGCTGTGTCTATTATTACGACATCGGCGCCTTGTGCTTTGGCGCTGCTTAGAGTATCGAATGCTACGGCGGCCGGGTCGCTGCCCATCTTCTGTTTGATGACAGGGACACCGGCTCGTTCGCCCCATATGTCGAGTTGCTCGATCGCTGCAGCGCGGAAAGTGTCGGCAGCTCCGAGGATTACCTTGTTGCCGGCGGCTTTATATTGGTGAGCAAGTTTACCGATAGTGGTAGTTTTACCTACACCGTTGACGCCTACTACCATGATTACATAAGGTTTTTTGTCTTCGGGCACTTCGAAGTCTCCAAGTTCTGCATCTTTCTCAGGACGTGCGAGCATATCTGAAATTTCTTCGCAGAGGATATCGTTAAGTTCGGAAGAATTGACATATTTGTCACGGGCTACACGTTCTTCGAGACGCTCAATGATTTTGAGGGAGGTGTCAACACCAATGTCGGAAGTGATGAACACTTCCTCGAGATTGTCGAGGACTTCGTCGTCGACTTTAGATTTGCCTGCCACGGCACGAGTTATCTTATCCCAGACACCTTTTTTTGTTTTTTCGAGGCCTGAATCGAGTTGTTCTTTCTTTTCTCTCGAAAAAAGTTTTTTGAAAAATCCCATGTTCGATAATTTTTTAGGATTCAAAATGATTTTAGACTACAAAATTACAGAATTAAATTGAGTTGAGCAAATATCGCGCCAAAATTACGGTCTGGGTGCTTTGGATTTTGTCGATTTCGTTCTCACTGCGTTCGAACCACTATTCGTTACTTT
>CAYNPB010000043.1:0-17603 GCA_964399005.1 uncultured Sangeribacter sp. | reverse complement strand
CTCCTTTTTAAAAGGTGTAAACTCAGAGAAGAAAATGGTAAAAACTCATTTCTTGCATGGATGCAATCTGAACTTTTACCAGAACTTCCCTCTGATACGTCTGATGCACTGAATAAACTTGTTAAAAATCTGAATAAATTCAACGATACCTTTGCCAATAACACATCCAATCTTGGAACAGCATTGAGTGCTGTAAATGAATCTTACGCCATTCAAGCTGATATTATAAAGGCAGTGCACGATATGGATGTGATGAAAATGGCTAAAGCTAATGTTCGCGTTCTTCAAGAGCTTAAAGAATGTACAGACAAATTAGAAAAATTCAACCAATACCTTGACAACATCCAGGGATATACAACTGCCATACATAGATTTGAAGCACAATTTGGAGAACAAGCCGGAAGATTGCATGTTCTTGAAGAGATTAGAGATTTCTTTAGTCGCCATAAGGGTGAAATTGCCAAGACAACTGCAGATGCAGATCGAACATTACAAGACTCTTTACAGAGCATTAGGGAATCAACCTCCACGAATGTTTCAGAGATGCATAATCAATTTATTAGACAAAGTGAGCAGTTTAAAACTATACTGGAAGATGAAAAAGAATCTTATGAGCGATTTATTACGCAAATGAACTCACAATTCAGTGCTCAAATGTCTCGTATGCCACAGTTAGCTAAACAACTGGAAGAAATATCTTCCATACCTGCACGGTTGGATAGGTTGATAGAAAAAGTTGAGAGATCGAATTCTAAATTAACATCCGACATCTCTTTAATTTTAAATCGATCTGTACAAACACTTAAAGACTCTGCTTCAATTAGTGGCGAGGGAAATAGTATCCATGCTGAAACATTTCTACCCCCCTGGATGAAATGGACTGCAATATCATCTCTTGTGATTATTGCATGTGCTTGCATATTTAACGTAGTAACATTCTTTATATCCTAAACTCATACTTATTCGCTTACCACTATTGCCTATTGTCGAACGTCATATAAAAACCGATTTCTTCCTATAATTTGAAATAGTGAAGAGTAGTTTAATGACAAATTTGAATAGAAAATGGCACAAAAAAAAGAATCTTTCTTCTGGACAAGTTACTCCGATCTTATGACAAGTCTATTTTTTGTCATGCTTGTTCTTTTTATACTTGTCATTGTCTTGCTCCATAAGAGAATGGAGGCGACAGAATCACAGCTTAAAGAGATTAAGAAAATCGAGGAATCAACAAAGGAACTTGCCCAAAATGACTACTTTATATATCGACCTGAATATAAGAAATATGTTCTAAATATTCAAGTTCGTTATCCAGCAGGTAAATCTGACCTTAATTCTATTGTAGCGCCCGACAAAAATGGTCAACTTGACAAACTTGCTGAGGCAGGTAGAGAGATTCAAGATTTCTTGAACAAGCACAAAGAGAATCAATATGTACTGATAGTTGAGGGACAGGCATCAAGAGATAATTATACCTACAATTATGAATTGAGCTACCAACGAGCTCTCGCTCTGATGCATTTTTGGGTAGAAGAACGAGGCATCAATTTCGGCAATAATTGTGAGATACTGATATCTGGCAGTGGAGATGGCAAACTTGATACCCATTCCATGAGAGAAAGTAAAGAGATAGAAAATCAACGATTTCTAATTCACATTCTACCTAAGAATATTTTTGAATCAACGAATGAGAACCTTTAGATTTTTATTCATAGCAACATCAGTTTTGCTCACTGTCTCATGTGCTCATAAATCCGGGCACAAAAGTCGCCATGTGAACTCACCATCCAGTAATTATGAGATTAACGACTCTAAACAATCCGTGGCAACCCACGACATTCGAAGGAATCTTGAAGTAACTGTTTCAGATAAAAGAGACAATAAGAATAAACTTGATGGATCAAAGATCTTTACTAACTTCAATAAAGCAGTGTTTATGGTTTTCACATCAGATGGTAATCATGGATACCAAGGTTCCGGATTCTTCATAAATTCTGAAGGATTAGCAGTTAGTAATTACCACGTTTTTCAAGGTACCAATATTGGGGCGGAGCAAATCAAGCTTGCAGATAGCAATGAAGTCTACAAGGTTGTGGAAGTTGTACATAGTGATGCAGATGAGGATTTTATTCTATTTAGAGTCGGCGTCTCGAATACAAATTTTATACCGATAGCTAAATATAAACCACAGGTAGGTGAAAAGGTCTATGCAATTGGTAGTCCACGGGGACTCGAAAACACATTTTCATCAGGAGAGGTTTCCCAATGGAGAGATAAAAATCTTATGCAAATTTCAGCACTAATCGATCATGGAAGCAGTGGCGTAGCCCTCATCAATGAATATGGAGAGGCTGTTGGAATAACATCTGGTTCTTTTGTGGATGGATCTCAAGCTAATCTTAATTATGCTTGGTGCATTGATGTAATTAAACCTTACATCCTATGCAAATAAAAGATATATGTAATTGCACAACAAAACTTGCAACGTTGCATTAAATTATACCAATATCATATAGTTTTTCCTTAAAACGTTTTAGGAATATTATTAGATTAGTATTATAATGCTAACTTTGCAGTGGTCAAAAAATAAACTTAAACATCACGAATATGAAAAATAATTCTCTAAAAATAATTTCTTCGGGTTAGTTAAAGAAGGATTAGAAGAAAGTAATTCTCATTCTGTTAAGAATTGAGGACGATACACAATAAGACACTAAACATCATTTTTATTATTCAATCTAATACAAAATTCAACATAATGGAAATCTTAATTCCTTGGTTAGTTTTTACGATACCAGCTTGCATAATTCTTAATAAAAAGAATCGTGGTTTCGGCTACTATCTCCTTTCTATCCTCTTTCCTTGGATAGGAATTATAGTGGCCTGTTGCCTAAAGAAACTTGAATCTAAACAGGATAAATGTGCTCGGACAGGTTTGAAATCATAATCCGCCGCGAATGAATAAGAAACTTTTGTCAACTGCTGGATTAATATTGCTCTCAGTACTAATTATAGGGTTTATCGCCAACCTGATTTCAGAGGGGAAAAGAAATAGAACCTATAGCTATATACCATCTAAACCGACAAGTACTGTTTCAATTCCTTCAGACTGGATCCAATATGAGATTGGAGAATCTTATAAACTTTCTCTTCCGGAAACGATGGAATTAAGGCATGATTATGACGAATATACTCGCTGGTTGGCTGATGGCCTTGGTTATATCAGTAAAGCCGAGGCCGTCTTCCAGCAGAAAGAATTATCAAATTTCTCATCTGAAAGTATGCAGACTTATGCACGTATAATGGTTCAGAGATTTCCTTGCGATCCTGGTGAAACAGAGCATCATTACGAATATCCTTCACTTACCGATGCAGATTATACATTTCTTGATGAAATGGTAATGGCAGAAGTGGCTCCCTCAACTCTTATAGACGTTCCTTCGTGGAGCGTGGTAATTATTGGAGAAAACAAAGCCATTGAGGGAAGATACAGGCGTACAGGCTTCGAAGGTCCGGTAAACTGCAAAATCTATTTGTTCTCCAACTTTGATGAGATAGTGAAAATGATTGTTTCATATAGGGAGAAAGACAAAGAATTTTGGGCGAAGGATTTAGATAAAGTTATCTACTCTTTCAAGTGGAAGTATCCTAAATGAATATAATATTCTTATCTCTTTAAATGATAAACTTTATCAATAATCATCTGTACTTAATATCTAATCATGAAAATGAAGCATAAAATAGTAAGAGTTCTAAGCTTAACTGCCCTATTCTTGTGCATTAGTCCATTGATTGACACAACAATAAAGGCTGCGAAGACTGATATCATTTATTCGAATGTAGAACATAATTCATCTTCTATAGTATATTACTGTACAGGACCTAAAGCGGAGAAATATCATCGTTCGTCAAGGTGCCGAGGATTGAGGAAATGTTCTTGTCCGATCGTTAAATGTACTGAGTCAGAAGCCCGAGCTAAGGGGTTTAAGCCTTGTAAGATTTGCTATTAATATCTATGTTAATACCTCTTGTAATAGTCAAATAAGATTATTTCAACCTGGATTCAAATTATGAATGTATGAGAAGGCTTAGGATTTGGGTGCGGGGTGGAGTTTTGCTTCTTGCTTTAATTGGGATGTGCTATTTGATATTGGGGTGTATTCGATATCGGAAGATTTCGGAGAGGGGGACTCATGCGTGCGTGCTGACTGCTAATTTGAAAAAGGAGATTGAAAAGGAATGCTTTGGTATTGAGGATGGCAGGGAGTTGATTAAGCGTTGCGATCGGATCGTGTGTCGGAATCTGAGGTTTGCATATAAAAATCAGATTTCAAAAGGTAAGGCAAATTGTGTGGGGTATGCTCAAATGACGTCGGATGCTGTCAATTATGCTTTTCATTTGAATAATCTTCCTCATAAAGCACATCCGGTGTATGGGAGAGCGTATTGGTTCGGGATTGATTTACATCCTTTTGTTATGGGCTTACTTCCTTCAAAATACAAAGCATTTTTCAAGGATCACGATTATGTTGAGATTCTTTTAGATGGAGAAATCATAAATGTGGATTCCTCTTTTCGGGATTTGTTTGGTATGGAGTATGTTCATTTAGTTGAGGACAAGTAATAGTGGAAGATATGGCGAGGATTAGGTATTTTTTGATTTTATTGGCTTTAGCAGGGGTGCTTGTGGGGTGTTCAGGGAAGGGTGCAGCTAAGTATGCGGAGGGGGATTCTGTCTGCCCTGCTAATTGTCAATGTCAAACAGAAACAAATGGCAATATAGATGAGAATGATGCTACCTTTGGGATTGATGTCAGTCATCATAATGGAGATATCGATTGGACGCTTCTGAAATCAAAGCATAATCTGCTTTTTGTCTATATTAAGGCTACAGAGGGCGCTACGCATGTGGATAAAAGTTACAAGGATAATGTGGTAGGAGCATCTTCAGCAGGATATAGAATAGGAAGCTACCATTTCTTCCGCATGACAAGTAGCGCACATGCTCAATTTAAGAATTTCTTTAATTCTGTGAAGTCGGTAGGAAAGCAGGATCTGATTCCGATGGTCGATGTTGAGACCAATGATCATCATTCGGTCGCAGAACTGCAGGATAGTCTTAACGTTTTCATTTCTCTTATCAAGCAACATTTTGGTGTGTATCCTATGATCTACGGGACTAACCGATCTTACAATACGTTTTGCGGTAGCCGATATAATAAGTATCATTTATATATCGGTAGATACGGAAAGAAAGCTCCAATTATCAAAGGGGAAGGGCATTATACTATATGGCAATATTCTGAAAGGGGAAGATTGCCGGGAATTCCGAAGCCAGTGGATTTGGCGAGGTTTCATCCGAAGTATGGGATTGAGGAGATTTTGATGCGGTGAGGTGGAATTCGTACATTAGAATGAGGGTTTCATACATTGTTCTGATTTTGAATTGGAGATCTCCTCTTTTAATTGTAATTTTGTAGTGTAAGCTAACGGCGGAGGAAATATTCATTTTGATGTTTACTATCTCGTGGCTTTAGGTATCTAATTATAAAACTCAGCTTTCGCAAACACTTAAATATCTCGCAGAGGGCGCAGAGGAGCAGAGGGTTCTATTGAAGAGGCTTCGCCACTCGGATATTGCAAGCTCGCAAAGCAGAACGGGCTGCTTCGCATCGCCCGGAGTATGCAGAGAATGAGCGCTGTTCCTGCGTTTTGGGATTGCAAATCATGATATTTGAACAAGTGAAACTTGAATTTTATAATCCAAAGACCAAGGCCTTACGTTGAGGTTACGGGCTTAAAAAAAATAGATTTATGAAAATACCAGGACTCAGTTTTTCGTGGAAACGCGCTGTGGGCGTTTCGAAGTTGAAGCGGGATTTTACCAAGGCTACCGGCATTCCGACTTCCCGTGCCGGATTGGAGCGCAAAATCGGCAAGGCTATCATTAACTCTGTAATCGGCAAAAAGAAATGAACTCCTGATTAACTGAACTTTCGCAATCTATTAACTTTATCACGCAGAGGGCGCAGAGGAGCAGAGAATCATGCCATGGAAGAAGCTTCGCGACTCGGATATTGCAAGAGCGCAAAGCTTTCGGGCTGCTTCGCATCGCCCCGAGTCCGCAGAGTATAAGCGCCGTTCATTTGCTATTGAATTGACTTACTGTTGACCGTGTAATTGAAATTGACAATTCGGATCAGAAACTTAAAATCACTCACATTGTAAAAAAATAAATTTATGGGAATTTTCGATAGATTTTCAAAAAAGAGTAAAAATGAACCGGAAGAGGTTCAGAATAATGAGAATAAGATCAATCCGGAAGACTGGTTCTTCGGTTCTTTCTTAATGAATGAAGCGAAATTCAGACATCAACAAATGTCCGTAAAACGGTCTTCAAAGGATGATCCTATCACCCTTGAATATATAATCAGAGAATTACTGAATATTCCCTCCTCTGATATTGGCTCAATGACAATAGTAAGCCGTGGAGAATATGGTGCTATTGAGAAGACGGAACTTATAGAAAACTCGTCTGAGGTGTTGGAATATAAGCCATTCGATGCTCTCCTATATGTTAACAACGAAGGAGAAACAGTGCCCAGGACTGGTTTGAACACGGTGTTGATAATATCATATCGTCCCGGCAACATTGTTTATGATAACCTTGAAAGCAAAAAAGACAAATCCAAGCTATGCACAGATAACTCAATAATAATGTTCCTGCGTGGTATGGGTCCATTCTTATATGAAACAGCTTACGTAAGGGTATCGGTGATGATACCTAACTTTACCAGTCCTGATGACTTCCGTACAAGTCATTCAAAAAATGCTCCTTTTACAACGAGTTTCATTTTAGGCTTCGATATTGTTCCGCCGGAAAAAAGACTAAAGAAATATGATGAGATTGAAGCTTCTCTCATTGAAAAGTCAAAGAAAGGAAAGGCTTTGTCAACGGAAGAATCTACAGTTCTTGAGGGCATAACCTACTCAAAAGATTTAGGACATGACTTTGGATATGGTCGTTGGCTGGTTTCTGAGAAACGTTTTGTGGATGCCTTAATACCTTTGATGAAGGTATTTGAGCATCTCAAAAAAGAGATAGTCACAAACTACGATAATGTTAAGAATGTTTTTTCGGAAACTTGTTTTAACATTGGTTACTGCTTCAATGAGTTGGAACAATATGATCGGGCAACATATTTTCTTGACCTTATCCCAGAGAAGAATAAACCCGTATACGTTATTGAGTATATCAATGCTTTAGTCAACAATGGCGATCCTCGCGCTTTGAATTTGGTTCAACATTATGTTAAAGAATTCAATGAAGGTAAAAGGGTAATCAATTCTCCTGAGACATCATTTTTCTATGACTTCCTCGCGAGAAGATTGGCATATCTTTTCATTGAATATAAAATGTGGGATAATGCTCGAAATTTGCTCGAGCAATTAAAGGCCTCTCCATCCTGTCATGATTTTGCAGTAAGCGAATTGGAATATCTTAATCAGGTGACTGGTGGGTTAAATTAACAAAAGGGAGTATTGTTTGGAGGATTTTTCATCAAACTAATTAATCATTAACACAACTATGTTAGAAAGATTTGTTCAGGCTCAGAAGGATATTTATGAGAGGGCTCTTCAAGAGATTAAGGCGGGTAGGAAACGGAGTCATTGGATGTGGTTTATTTTTCCGCAGATCAATGGACTGGGGCATTCTATGACTTCCATTTTCTTTTCAATCAAGGATATTGAGGAGGCGAAGGCTTTTCTTAATCATCCCGTTTTGGGAGCGAGGCTTCGGGAAATATCTCAGGTTTTACTTGATTTGGAAACTAACAATCCACACAATGTTTTTGGATCGCCGGATGATATCAAGCTTCGCTCTTGCATGACTCTTTTTGATGCAGTAGAACATGAGTCTGTATTCAATCGAGTTTTAGAGAATTTTTTCGATGGAAAAAGAGATTCACGCACTTTGAAGATTCTTAACGACCAAAAGAATCGAAAGAATGAAAATATTGCCGAAAGTTTTAAGATAGAAGAAGACAGACCAAGAGATAAACGACGTTTGGTGCTGATAGGAGCTATTTGCGGCGACATCATTGGATCGTGGTATGAATTCTGTTCAACTAAGAGTTTGGATTTTGAATTATTCACCGATCAAAGTAGATTCACCGATGACACAGTCTGCTCTATCGCCATTGCTGATGCGCTGATGACTGACAGAGACTTTGTCGGAAAACTAAAGCATTGGTGCAGAAAATATCCTAAGGCAGGATATGGAGGCAAATTTAACTGGTGGTTTCGTCAGGATGATCCGCAGCCATACAATAGCTGGGGTAATGGCTCGGCAATGCGAGTGAGTGCAGTCGGTGCTTTTGCTTCATCCGTTGATGAAGTGTTAGATTTGGCTAAGCGATCAGCAGAAGTAAGCCACAATCATCCGGAAGGCATCAAGGGTGCACAAGCAACTGCTTTGGCTATATATCTTGCTCTTCACAATTGCTCTAAAGAGGAAATCAAGGAGCAGATTGAGACACGGTTTGGTTATGATCTCAGCCGGAAGTATGCTGATATTCAACCCCGATATCGTTTTGACGTAAGTTGCCAAGGTTCAGTTCCGGAGGCCATCATTGCATTTCTGGAAAGCTCCGATTATGAATCAGCAATCCGTTTGGCAGTGGCTTACGGCGGCGATGCTGATACCCAAGCTGCCATAACAGGCGGAATTGCAGCTGCCTATTACGGCGAAATCCCCGACTACATCCTCACCGAAAGCCTAACCCGCCTCCCCGCTGACATCAAGGAGGTCATAGCAAAAATTAATAAATTATATAGCAATGTATAATATTCATCTTACACGAGATAAGATGCTGGGATGCCTGTATGGACAGGCTATCGGAGATGCCCTTGGACTTGGAAGTGAGTTCATGAATAAGGATGAGGTCAGCAAGAATTATCCTGCCGGCTTATCTCGCTATGATCAGATTGCACAAGATGTTCACCGCCGTCGTTGGAAGAAAGGTGCGTGGACTGATGATACTGATATGATGTTGTGCATCTTATCTGCATTTGAAACTGACAAATTTAATGTTCACAAAGTTGCTCGGAATTTCAAAGATTGGGCCGATGGTGAACCTATGGGAATAGGAGCCCATACTTTTAAGGTTCTTGCTATGGGTGACTTCGTTGAGAAACATGACGAGTGTTCTCGCCTTTGGTGGGAATTGTCACGGAAATCAAGCGCAGCCAACGGAGCTTTGATGCGAACTTCTGTTGTCGGATTAGCAACAGAGAACGTTGCCGAACAGGCAGAAGCAATTTGCAAACTTACTCACTATGATCCAAGATGCGTAGGCTCCTGCGTTATAGCCACTCTAATCATTCATAACCTTGTATGGAATAAAAGACTCCTCACTTATGATGAAATAAAAACCGTCGGCAAGCAATACGATGATCGTATTACCGAATGGATTGATTTAGCATATCTAAGTGATGATATTGCTCAGCTGGATTTAGATGAAAGTCATTCGATTGGTTACACACTCAGATCTTTGTCCGCTGCGGTATGGTGTTATTGGCACGCAAACTCCTTTGAAGAAGGCCTGTTGGCTATTGTCAACGAAGGTGGTGATGCCGATACCAACGCTGCGATAGCATGTGCAATCCTTGGAGCAAAATTCGGATATGACTCTATTCCAAAATACTATATCGAAAATCTTCATAACGAAGAGGTATATCGTGGTAAGGTTAATAAATTTATCAGTAGCGTGTTGAAGGAAGATGAATAAGAGAATAAAACGTGTACTGTTAGTCTGCGTCACATTATTATGTGTGATTGTTTCTGTAATGATAGTATGCGATCGAAAAGTCTTTTATAATGCCAAAAGCAACCTATATGATAGTGTGGATAGTGTTCCTCATAGGAAGGTGGGACTAATTTAGGTACATCCTCAATATCTACTTGAAATGGACGTCGCAATCCATATTTTGAACATAGTATAAAGATGGCCGCCTAACAGTACACAACCGTAAAGTTTTGCTGGCTCTTAGTCAATTCATAGGCTATAGGGATCGCTTTTTCGCACATTTCTTTCTCAAAATTTGTTATAACAACAGATTTGTATTATCTTTGCGATGTATAAGAAATAAAATTATGGGACACTTATTAAAACATTCGGCTACGAATCGCCATCCGAGAAGTAAAAGCTTATCCAAAGGTCAAAGACTTGGTTGGCCTCACATCTCAGCATGTGAGCCGGTCAGTCTGCGTAGTTTAGATTCAAATGGAGAAAAACTAAATACATATACCACGGGTCCATTTTCTACCAATAAATTAATCCCTTGATATGGCCCCTTATGTTCTAAAACATATTCAGATTGACCGTAAAAAATCCCTTTCCAACGGAGATCCAGAAATCACTCATATATATTCCTTTTTTGCAGAATCAAAAAAGTACAATAGTCTTTTTAAGTATATAGTAAGAGCGGAGAAATATAAAGACTGCTTTGCAATAAAATATTATTGTTCAAGGTGTAAGCATTCCGAATATAAGTATTCGAGAGTGCTTAATTTATTTTCAGCAACAGAGACCAAACGTATTATGGAAACAAGTGCTTCTGTAATCCCTGATATTCTTAAGCGTTATCCAAATTGTTCTTTTGCATTCAATGGTTCACGCACATTTGACCGTTCCGAATACATAGAAGTGCCTCGAAATACTCAACGATATAGAATATATAAAGAACTGGTTCGTCGATTATTTGGCGAAGAGATTTTCTATATTGATCACTATGTCGACTCAAGTTCTTGTATATTTGTAAATCGCAAAGCAAATCATGATGTCAATGTAGCTCAGAAAAGAATTTATAACATGTTTTCTGAGATATACGAGATCGTAATCTAATGAAATTTCTTTTTGAAAATTAGCAACCTCAAAACATGACTGCTTCCAGAATCTCAACCCATACTTAGTAGTAAACACCAATTATTCGTATATTAAAGTCAGTTATTAAAGTCAGTTTTATTGATTGGCAATAAATAAAAATCACAATATTTATTAATTGGCAGTAAATAAAAACTGCCATATTTATTTATTGGTAGTAAATAAAATTAGCAATTCACTTGTTTATCTTAATATAAAACATTACCTTTGTATTCTGATAAACAACCTGATTGCGTATGTATTTAGATACTCTTAAATCGATCATAATTGAGGGACAAGATCTTCTAAAAGAACTATTTCCAATCCAAAGAGATTTTTCCATAGAAGACAAAGCCAGATACGTATTTGTAGGAATACGTCAGTCCGGCAAATCCTATATGCTTTATCTTCGTGCACTGAAACTGATTGAAGATGGACATGATCTGAGGGAGATGCTATTTGTCAATTTCGACGACGAGCGTCTAATCGGTCTTCAGGCAAATGATCTCGATGCCATACTACAGGCTTACACTACAATGTTTGACAGGCGCCCGATCCTCTTCCTTGATGAGATTCAAAACGTAGAGGGGTGGGAACACTTTGCCCGCCGGCTTGCAAATCAAAAATATATGGCTTATATCACAGGCAGCAATGCAAAAATGCTAAGCCGAGATATCGCCACGACTTTAGGAGGCCGATATATTGAGAAGTTTGTTTTCCCTTATTCTTTCAAGGAATATCTTAGGGCTAACAATGTTGAAGTTGATGATAATTGGATGTATGGTAAGAAAAAAGGGGAAATCGAGCGGCATCTATCCTCATACTTCAACTGGGGAGGATTTCCTGAATTATTACTATTCAAAAACAAACGACAATGGCTAAATGAACTATATGAAAAAATAATTTTAGGAGATATAATTAGCCGCAACGGCATTAAAAACGAGATGGCTCTCCGTCTTGCGGTTCGCCGACTGGCTGAGAATATCAAAACTCCTACCTCTTACAATCGCCTTACTAATATTGTAAAGGCATCGGAAGTTTCCACAAATGTCGCATCTATCCAGGAATATGTAAAGCTTTGCATGGATGCCTGCTTGCTTTTCTCTCTTGAAAATTACGCCTCCAAATTTGTAGAAAAAAACACAGTCAAGAAGCATTACTTCATCGACAACGGACTTCTCAACATATTTCTCAACGACAGTGACACTTCTTTGATGGAAAATCTCTGTGCTTTGACTCTTTATCGCGAAAGCATGAGGAATGATGACCGTGATGTCTACTTTTATAATAAGGAAGTGGAAATGGATTTCTATATTCCCTCAATTAAGAAAGGAATCCAAGCGGCCTATAGTGTAAGTGATCCAGCCACATTGGAGAGAGAAGTGAAAGCCCTGACTACTTTCCACCGACTCTATGGGCTACAAGAGGCTGAAATAATAACATATTCTGAAGAGCGAACCATAGAAACTCCGACACTTACAATCAGAGTAATTCCCTTGGCCAAATGGCTCCTATCTTTCCAATAATGGAAAAGTATTGAGGATGAATAAAAAATGTCAAAAATCTTTATATTTGTATGATTAGGGCGGATAAGACGGCGATCGCGCGCATTTTTGCAGAGCTTATCATGGCTGACCGTATCATCAATTCCGGCGAGATGGAATACTGGAGTATGGTGTGCGCAAAATACGGTATCGATAAGGATATAAAATCGGAGGCACAGAACGTTTCTTTTGCTGAGGCTCTGGATGCTATATGCAAATCCGGAGATGAGCACCTGAAAGAGGCGCTTTTGGAGGATTGCCTCTCGATGACCACCAGCGACGGCTTCTGCGCACATTCAGAGGCTCTGATTATGATCGCTCTGATATTGCAGCTCGATGATGAGCAACCTTTCAGCGTCGAGACCATCTCCATTCCCCGTTCTAATTTCAATATTGATGTCGCGACGGCTCTCTATATCGAGAGCGAATATGACGGCGATACCAATGATGCCATTCGTGCAAATTACCGATCTTTGTTTAAGGAATTTCAGTTGGCCGGTTTTCATTTCGTATATCCCCCGAAGATAATCGAGCATTATCGGGAGACTGATCCGAAATTGCTGCGCCAGATTCTCTCGTTCCTTTCCCCTTCAATGAGCGAAGCGGCTATCGAAAATGCTTATCAGTCGCTTCTGCAGATGACTACCCCGGTCTTCTGCAAGGATTTGCTTTGCAATAAATGCGGCATAGATGATTTGCGTGACTCCTACCCTTCTCTGCTTATTAAGATCGGAAACAGTTTTGTCGGTGAAACCTCATATGCCAATTATCTGAAGATTGAAGTAGACAAGGATATTCTTTCCACTGTCCAGTCTTTCCTCGACAGATTTTGCGACATGTTGAGCAGCGATGTCTTTGTGGTCAACGCTTCGGAGGAGAGGGATGACCAATTCCATTTCCACGGATTCTACAAGCAGCTTCTCGACATTTTCCTGACTCGGAAGAATATCCGCAGCCGTATCGTGATAGATCCTTATAAAGAAGAGATCCGTTTCCCGGATATAGATGCGAAAGCCACAGGAATGCACCGACGGGAGCGGGCTCTATATGCTCTGCTGCTCTGTCAAGGGAAAGAGGGGCTCAATTTCTCTCTGCCCAAGACGAGCGAAGCACTTGCCAAGTATAAGAAAAGGATTGATCGGATTCAATCAGCCTACAAGGCTATATATTCGATGTTTGGAGGAGATCCGGCTTCGGCTCCCGATTTAAGCCAACCGGAGATCAGGCGACCGATAGTCAGTTGCCTTCGGCGATCGCTTAATAATCTCAAGGGGCTGTATAATCCGCAGGATTATGCTATTTCGAAGAATCGGGATGGAGTGCTGATGGTAAATGTGGAGAGCGACATTGTATTTGTAGAGCAACTCAATTCCGATTCTCCTGTTCCACTTATGAATTCTGAGCTATATCAGAGAAGGATTAAGGTCTAACCTGCAACATTGCAATCTAAACTAATCATTTTAGCGGCTATTTTAGTTGAAACGTTTTGAAAATTCCAATATATTGGGATAAAAGTTGCAACTTTGCAATATCAAAAAGAAACATTCAAACTTAGTAGCAAGCTAATTTGAACTCATAGCGAGAAAAGACTAACTTACAAATATGCTTGATCACTTACCAACCTCAGCGCGGTGACGCTTCAACAGGATGCTTGCTACTAAGTTTGATTTTAGCGTCCATCTTATAAAGCGAGCTAAAGCTAAAAATAATTATTATAATCTCGCTAAAATTTAGTAAATTTGCATTCTGAAAAGTCAGGACTTCAAAATGGGAAAGCGTCTTGTATTCTCCACCAACACGGAAATAATCCGCATGCCACCGGAATCATTGGTCTATGTAATAGCCGATGGCAACTACTCTGCCATAACTATGGCAGATGGCGAAAGGTATGTCTTGACGCTTCAGTTGGGTCAGATAGAGCATCTTATTGCAGAATCTCTTGTTGCGACAGACAACCGTTTCATCAGAATTGGCAAAAGTCTAATAGTAAACCGTGATTTCATAGTTCTCATTAATCCATTGCGCCAAAAGATGGTGCTGTCAGATTGTCGTACATTCCGTCATGAAGTGGGTGCTTCCAAAGAAGCTCTGAAAGCTATGAAAGAACTTTTAGAAAAGGAGGAAAGACTATGAGCAAAAATCCTATTGACATAAACGACAATGAGATACGCGTAATATCTCCGTCCGGTATTCCTCCCACGCAGAAGAGAAAGAAGAGAATATTGCTAACGATTCTCGCAATCATTGCTATCGTGACATCTGTCAGTGGTGTGATTCTTTATTGTATTCTTACTAAGGGTGTGGCTTATGATAAGAAAGAATTGTCGGAAGAGCCCCATTTTACTAATCTGAATGACACTCTGGATGATTCAATAGAAGTGAAAAAAGGATTTGTAGAAGTGGTTGATTCTGTAATAAATGGCAATCACATCACCTTCTTATTCCCTCGGAATGCGACCCCCTTGTTGATGCTGGGAGAAGAGGCTCTTACCGACACTACTTCAACACTAGTAGTTCAGGCTGCCGACATCCGTGCTGACAATGGAAAGATTGCTGGAACCTTTGTGTTGAAAGGAGATTTAATAAGTAAAGGGGATGCGAAAGCTGGTTTTTGTGCTATTGTCAACGATAAGATTACTATCGGTGTGGCTGATGCCACTCCTATGCTGGAGCAGGCGATAGAAAATAATGGTTATTTTTTCCGTCAGTATCCGCTTGTTGTTGGGGGTCAGCTTGTTGAAAACAAACCAAAAGGACGCTCCTTGCGAAAGGCGTTGGTGGAAATTGATGGCAAAATTGGAGTTGCAATGAGCAATGACATAATGACGTTTCACGATTTTTCAAATGTACTGATTGAAGCAGGTGTACGCAATGCCATTTATTTGGTAGGTAGCACTTCGCCCGGTTATTACCATGACAAAGCCGGCAATTTAGTGAAATTTGGCAAAGAAATACCGGTTGAAAATCCCTATGTCAGCTTCCTCATATGGAGGTAACAATCATATCAATGGGTGATTGCAATTTTTTCTTGATGTTCGTCCCACACGCATTGCGCAAGGTATTTTTCACTACGGCAATGTAAATCAGCCACTCCTTCTTCAATTAGATTGGAAGTCTCAGAATTATAGTATATGTCCGCTGCTGTATCTAATGGAACCGAGTATAATAGACATATTTGTTCTATTACATTAGCTATTTTCTCTCCTCTTAGGATGGTTAAACTTTCTTGTGTCATAATTGAGCGCTATCAATGTGTTTCAAACATTTATCAAGCATTTCTTGACTTCTAATACAATATTGAATATTAGGCTTCTCATATTTCAAAATGCCAAGAGCTTGAGTCGAATTAATCTCTCCTTGAAAATAACGGTCAAGCGTTCGAATTACCTTATCATTGGCAATTCCTCCAATTATTATATCATAATCATAACTATCATACCCTGCTCTACATTGAGATATTAAGTCAAGCCATTCTTTATCATAAGAATAAAAGATCTTTTCTTTCCAATCTTTTGGCGAATATTGCAATTCATAAGTGTTAAGCCATGCATCTTGCATACGTCGAAGAAAGCGCTGGGCGTAACTAATTGCTTGATCCTTGATTGGAGTAAGATAAAATCCTTTGCCAAAATCAAGATCTTCTCTTGAATGAGCAGTGTCTGGAAGATCTACCAGCACATTTGAAGAATGATACAGTTTCATTTTGACAACACTCCTTTTTCTTGCATGAAACTGATTAGATCATCCATCAGATATTTAGATCCAAAAGTATGTAGCACATCATATGATGGTATGATGTAGTCATAGAGTATACCGGATGATTTAAGCCTACGATACACTTCTTGTTGTGACAGTTGTAGTTGGTTAGCAAGTTTGCTAATGCAATATGTGACAAATTCAAGGGTTTTCTTATTCATAACTACAAACTTTAGAATACAAATATAAAACATTCTTAAATAAGAAACAAATTTTATACAGTTTTATTTTCTTTCACTCGCTAAAGTCGAAATCAAGAGCCCATCTGATATCACTGATCTGATATGCATAAAATCATTTCATACATCAAAGAATACATTTCATACATCGTGGGGATAAATATTTGATAGTTTTGTCGAAAATCAATTATTTTGTAAGACAAAATAAAAAAAATCGAACATACCTGTTTACTCACTTATGGGAACCGGTATTATGATGTATAACGAAATCTATGTAAGAAATGAAAAGATATTTAGCAAATGTCATACTAAGCCTTTTAGTCGGTTTAATCATGGGGTCATGCAGCAATGACATATCATCCGGCGAATGTAACGGAGTGTACTATTGGCGTACTACTTTTTCCATAAACGATTACGAGAAAGAGTTTTTGAATAATCACAATATAAAGCGACTTTTCGTAAGATTTTTTGATGTAGACGATGATAAGAAAATAAATGATGTTTCAAAAGTAATACCGAGGGCAACATTACAATTCAAAGACTCTATCGTTCCGGGAATAGAGATAGTCCCTACCATCTATATCACCACCAGTGCTATAGAGTCAATGCAAACAAAAGAAGCCGAGTATGCCGAAAAGATTCTCAGACGCATAAATGCCATGTGCCTGCAAAATGGCATCCTATTTAAGGAATTGCAACTTGACTGCGACTGGACAAAACATACTCAGCAGCATTTCTTCAAACTGTGCGAGGAAATCAAATCTCGATTAGATTCCACTCAGTCTCTTAGCAGCACAATACGTTTGCACCAACTCACCCAGACTCCACCTCCTGTAGACAAAGGGGTATTGATGGTCTACAACACCGGCAACCTTATGGAGATGAAAACTGAAAATTCCATCTTCTCCCGCAAAGACATTGAGCCATACCTTCGTGATAATAGACTTGCCCTGTATCCACTCCCACTTGATGTGGCATATCCGGCCTACGGTTGGGCATTGCTTTTCAGAAAGGGACAAGAAAAATATTATTTTGACCGAATCTTGCGCCAGACTAATCTTTCTTCTTATCCACAAATCAAACAGATCGGGAAGAACGTGTACGAAGTTACATCAGACATAAATTTCTCTCCTGAAACCAAATCATGGCCGGACGTATACAGGGGGCATCGAATACGGATCGAACGACCCTCAGCAGAA
>CAYNPB010000042.1:6587-18017 GCA_964399005.1 uncultured Sangeribacter sp. | reverse complement strand
ACCGCTATCGTGCTATCATCGCAAAGAAAGAACTCGGTATCCGTCGCTAATCAGGCCAATCCTGACTGCAAAACCTTAAAAATCCAATCCCATGCTCGATGGAATTGGATTTTTTTGTAATTATATGCTTGAGGTGATAAAGAATTTATGCATGAAGTGATCAAAAAAAGGTTGGAGAAGCTGCCGGCGTGGATATTGTCGGCACTCTGCTTTCTTGCCATATGCTGGCTGACGTTGGCTCCGCATCCCCTGCCGGACAACGATTTGCCTCTCTTTCCGGGGGCGGATAAGATAGTGCATGCCATTATGTTTGGCGGATTCACGCTGTGCATTATCCTCGACTGGGATCGTAAGCACGGTTGGCCTTCAAAAATTGGGAAAATAGACTGGCTGGCTCCTCTTTTCGCTTCGGTATTCGGCATCATCACCGAGATATTGCAGCAAGAGATGCACGCAGGGCGATCGGGAGACGTGTGGGACTTAGCGGCAGACACTGCCGGAGCATTCCTCGTAGCCGGAGCGATCGCACTTTGGCAGACAAAACGACATGCATCTTCGGAATAGAAGAGCCAGATGCTTCCACTAAGTTGTAGATAAGTTTTTTATTAAAAATCGCAAATAGTTGGTGTTTGCATTCGCAAATTTGAAATAATTTATGTAACTTTACGCTCAAATTAAAAAATACATTCATACTAACCATGTCCGAGCCAACATACCATATCCCGGCACTGCTTCCGCAGACCATTGAATGCCTTGACATCAAGCCAAATGGCATCTATGTCGACGCCACTTTTGGAGGCGGCGGCCATTCACGTGCCATACTTGATAGGCTCGGGCCAGACGGAAGACTTTTTGGCTTTGACCAGGATGAGGATGCCATGGCAAATGCTCCCGACGATGAGCGCTTCACTTTCGTGAGGAGCAACTTCCGCTTCATGCGCAATTTCCTGCGCTATCATGGAGTGGATAGGGTAGATGGCATACTCGCCGACCTCGGAGTGTCGTTTCATCATTTCGATGATGCCGAGCGGGGATTTTCTTTCCGCGCAGACGCACCCCTGGACATGAGGATGAATCAGAAGGGACCGAAGACTGCAGCCGGACTGCTTGCAGAATATGACTTGCGCGACCTGACCTCTCTCTTCCGCACCTACACCGACCTCAAAGACCCCTCGAAAGCTGCCAAGGCAATCATAAGCGCCCGCGACAAATCGCCTATCAAGACCACCTTTGAACTTTCGGAGGCTGTAAGGCCCGGATTGAATCCGAAAGGGGAGAAAAAGGAGATGGCACAAGTGTTTCAGGCTCTCCGCATAGCGGTCAATTCCGAAATGGATGCACTGACCACCCTGCTGACATCAGCACCCTCAATGCTTAAAGAGGGGGGAAGGGCGGTCATACTGACCTATCATTCCGTTGAGGACCGCATCGTGAAGAATTTCTTCCGGTCAGGGAATGTAGAAGGGGATATCGAAAAAGACTTCTTCGGCAAAGTGATATGCGATTGGCGCCCTATCACCAAGTCCCCAATCACGGCAGATGCCGAGGAAGTGGAGAGGAATCCGCGGAGCAGGAGCGCCAAGCTTCGGGCAGCGGAACTTAAGAATAATGATGAATGATGAATTATTAATGATTAAATGGGGATGATGCATGATTTCAGATGATAAAGCATGAAGAATCATGATAAATCAGAAAGAATCCTTGGAATTTTGAAGATATACAATTAGGATGGGCATGAGTAAGACAAAGAAGGGAACAGACGAAAAGAAGAAAAGAAATAAATTCGGTGCCACTGTCAGCAGCACCGTGAAGCATAACACCGACACCCTTAGATCAGGACGCGCTGTCTCGCTGGAGTTTTTCAAGCGAAATGCATGGCTTCTGATCGCTATCATGACGGCTCTTATCGGAGTAATGGGGCTGCGCTATCGCACCAAGACCCGCATGTCGGAGATAAAGCAACTCAATAAGGAACTGCAGCGCGCCGAAAGCGACAAGCTGCATGAGAAGGCCTGGTATATGACTCTCATCAGAGAGACAGAGCTCACCAGACTGACGACTGAGAAGCATTTGGGACTCCGCTATCAGGAGGAGCCCCCTGTAGTGATAGAATGTGAAGAACTTACAGCAACCACAAATAAAAACAAATAAGGAATCACGACATGGCATCTGCAAAGAAAGGCAATAAAAGGCGCATCTTCAATCGCTATGGAGTGATCACGGGCTTCTTCCTCCTTATGTCGATCGGCATCGTGTGGAATATGTTTCGCACTACGGTAGTCGACGCATCGGCATGGAATGCGCGTGCAGAAAAACAGCTCTCAAGAATCGACACTATAGCACCTGAAAGAGGAAGCATCCTGGCTGCCAACGGCAACATATTAGCATGCAACGTCAAGATGTGCGACCTGAAAATCGACATGCGCCACAATAAGATCAAAGCCATGCCGAAAGATAAGCTGATGGCAAAACTGGACTCTTTGGCCGACACTCTCGACAAGCGCTATCCGCGATTTGACCCTCAGAAAGCGGATGCAGCCACACGCCAGGCAAAATCATGGAGAGTAAGATTCCATGAGGAACTTGAAAAAGACCCGGACAAGCGCACACGCTCACTGACTATAGCACGCCATCGCCCTCTTGAGGAGTTCGACTCGGCGCGCAAGCTCGTATTCATACGCGACTTCAAAGGAGCCGGTTTCCGCTGCCCCCTGTATAAGGAGGAGCATTCACGCCGCATCTATCCGTATGGGAAGATGGCCAACCGAAGCATCGGGCGCGTGCATGAGGTAGTGACCGAAAAGACCCGTCATAAGGGTGAGATACACGGCTATTCCGGACTCGAAAAAGACCTTGACTCACTTCTCTACGGCAAACCGGGCTACGCCAAGCAAGTGCCGCTGACAAAAGGATATGGCAACTGGATCACGACTCCCCCCACTCCGGGCTACGATCTTCTGACCACTATCGACATCGACCTTCAGGACATTGTGGAGGAGAGCTTGCAGGACATATGCTCCGACACCAATTGCGAATGGGGCACAGCGATCCTCATGGAGGTAGCGACAGGTGAAATAAAGGCATTGTCGAGCATCGAACGCATGGACGACGGCTCCTATGGCGAGGCACTCAACCGAGCGGTGCTTCCCTACGAACCGGGCTCAGTCATCAAGCCGATTTCAATGATGATCGCCTTTGAAGACGGGTTGGTGAGCAATGTCAACCAGACCATCGACTGCTCCCCGTTCCAGCGCACCAAGGACCCTCATGCTCCTACGATAAAGAATATGAAGCAGGTGATCGAGATGTCGAGCAATACCGGCATAGCGCGTATCATCTTCCGAGGATATGCCGGCGACCCAGCCAAATATCACGACCGTTTGGCATCGATAGGATTTTTCGACAAGATCAACTCCGGCATAGCCGGCGAGCAAGTGCCGCAGGTGCGTCGTCTCGAGCCGCAAAATAGCAAGGGGCAGCCCATCACGATGGTATCACGTCATCTCGACCTTGCACGCCAGGCCTACGGCTACAACACAATGGTGCCTCCCCTCTACACTTTGGCATTCTACAATGCCATCGCCAACCATGGGCGTCTCGTGCGTCCTCATCTCGTGAGGGCTCTCCGCTCGGAGAAAGGTGATTCTATCATCCCGATCAGCTACATTCGCGATCAGGTTTGCTCTCCGGAGACGGCTGAGAAGGTGAAGCAATGCATCCATGAAGTGGTGTGGGGAGAGCATGGCACGGCGCGCCTCGTGCGCGACGACCGCGTCAAGATAGTGGGAAAGACCGGCACGGTGTTCCCGGTGGAGAAAGGACAGTACAATCCGTCGAAACGCCGATTGGCATTTGCGGGTTTCTTCCCCTATGAGGAGCCGAAATATAGCTGCATGGTGCTTGTGCAGGGAGCTGCCGGCCTCAGCGCCAACCGCACATCCGGACAGGTGATGAAGCAGATTGCTCTCAAGATGCATGCAAGGGGGATGCTCTCCGGAACCCCTCGACTCAAAAACACCGCTTCGGGCGAACGCCCCACATTGGCAGCAAGCTTCGGCAACGACTCCGAGCAGATAGCCGGCACATTGGGGCAGCCTATACGCAAGATGACTCCGAAGAAGGAATATCCCTACGGAAAAGTGCCCGATGTGACAGGCTTCGACCTTCGGTCGGCTGTCAATATCCTTGAAAGCCGCGGTCTTAACGTGGAGATAAAGGGAGCCGGAAGGGTTACGGCCCAATCGTTGGCACCCGGCACGCCGGCCGTGAGAGGAAAAAAGATACTCATAACCCTCGCAATATAACGAAAACGACGAAAACTATTATATATGACTACGAAATTATCGACATTGCTCAATGATATCAAGCCTCTCGAGATAGTGGGAGACATTGACAAAAACATAGTTGCACTGGAGAGCGACTCCAGAAAAGCACAGAAAGAAGGAATGTTTGTGGCCGTGCGTGGCGTGACCACCGACGGACACAAGTATATCCCCGTCGTTGCATCTGCCCATGTAGGTGCAATCGTATGCGAGACAATGCCGGCTCAATTCGAACCCGGCATCACATACATTCGCGTGGAGGACTCTTCTGAAGCCCTCGGTCGCCTTGCTTCGGCTTGGTACGGTCATCCCTCACGCTGCCTGAAACTCGTAGGAGTCACCGGCACCAACGGGAAGACCACTACCGCCACCCTCCTCTACGAGATGGCCCGACTCGAAGGTTTTGAGGCAGGCCTTATATCTACAGTCTGCAACTATGTAGGGACCCGGGCCATTCCTACGACACACACCACTCCCGACCCCATCACCCTCAATCGCCTGCTGGCCGAGATGGTGGAGGCAGGATGCGAATACGCATTTATGGAAGTGTCGAGCCATGCCGCCCAACAGAAGCGTATCGCAGGCCTGGAATTTGCCGGTGCAATCTTCTCTAACCTCACCCGCGACCATCTTGACTATCACGGGTCGGTAGAAAACTACATGAATGCCAAGAAAGCATTCTTCGATATGCTTCCCTCTACGGCGTTTGCTCTTGTCAACATCGACGACAAGGCAGGACGCTATATGATACAGAACACAAAGGCAAAGACCTACACATATTCATTGCGCAGCGATGCCGACTTCCGCGGGCGTATAGTGGAAAGCCGACTCGACGGCACCCTTCTCTCACTAAACGGGAAGGAAGTGGAGGTGCAGTTTACCGGGCGCTTCAATGCCTACAATCTGACTGCTGTGTATGGAGCAGCATGTCTTTCCGGACTCCCGAAAGATGAAGTGCTTGTCAACATGAGCCGCCTCGTGCCGGTGGCCGGACGTTTCCAGACATTCCGTGGTCCGGATGGTGTGACAGCTATCGTAGACTACGCCCACACGCCCGACGCGCTCGTGAATGTGCTCGACACTATCCGCGACGTGCTTGGAGGCGACGGATATATCTGCACAGTGGTGGGAGCCGGAGGCAACCGCGACCATGGAAAGCGCCCGATGATGGCACAGGAAGCCGCATGCCGTTCCGACCGGCTCATACTGACATCCGACAATCCGCGCGATGAGGAGCCGGAGGATATCATCGCCATGATGAAGACCGGTCTTAGCTCAGAGGAACTGCGACGCACACTCTGCATCACCGACCGCCGCGAGGCCATACGCACAGCCCTCTCCACATGCCCGGCAGGGGGAGTGGTGCTGATAGCCGGAAAGGGACATGAGCCTTATCAGGAAATAAAGGGAGTGCGCCACCATTTCGACGACAGAGAGGAAGTGGAAGCCTTTTTTAATGCATAATGCACAATGCATAATTCATTATTAACTTGACAACGAAGAAATGATTTACGCCATTTTTGACTACCTACAAAACATCGGCAATTATGATTTCCCCGGCCGCCATCTGATGGCCTACATATCATTCCGCGCCGGAATCACATTTGCTCTCTCTCTCGTCATAGCACTCGTCTTCGGACGCCGCATCATCGACCGCCTGCAAAGGATGCAGGTGGGGGAAGTGGTGCGCAATCTTGGTCTGGAAGGCCAGATGAAGAAGACCGGAACCCCAACGATGGGGGGCATCATCATCATCGCCTCCATCATGGTGCCATGCCTGCTGATGGGCAACCTCTCCAACATCTATATGCTGCTGATGCTGCTGGCCACCCTATGGACCGGGGCCATCGGTTTTCTTGACGACTACAGGAAAATAAAATATCACAATAAAGATGGCCTGCAGGGAAAATATAAGATCATCGGTCAGGTAGGTCTCGGTCTTCTCGTGGGTCTCACCATGTGGCTCTCGCCAGATATAAAGATGAGCAGCGTGCCTCTCACCACTGAAAAAGAAGCTGTCACGGAGTTGAGCCAAGCTACCCTTATCACAACTGAAGGCAACGACGGTCCAACTGTGGTCATGGCCTCCAGCACCTACGACATAGCCGACCAGGAGCGTACCGTACACCCTGTGAAGGTCTACAAGACTCCGCAGACAACCATCCCCTTTGTGAAGAACAACAACTTCAACTATCAGTGGCTGACTTCCTGGATTCCCAATGAAAATGCAGCCCACACTGCGGGATGGATCATCTTTGTGATTGTGGTGATTGTGGCTGTGACGGCAGTAAGCAACGGCGCCAACCTTACCGACGGCCTTGATGGCCTTTGTGCCGGAACCTCTGCGATAATCGGGGTGGCACTTGCAGTGATGGCTTATTTGGGTGGCAACGTGATATATTCCGGCTATCTCGATATAATGTACATTCCCGGATCGGAAGAACTCGTAGTATATGCGGCGGCATTCATCGGAGCTCTTGTAGGATTCCTATGGTATAATGCATTTCCTGCACAGGTATTCATGGGCGACACCGGATCGCTGATGCTCGGAGGCATCTTAGCTGTATTCGCCATCCTTATACGCAAGGAGCTCCTGATTCCATTGCTATGCCTCATCTTCTTTATCGAAGACTTGTCAGTAGTGATGCAGGTAGGCTACTTCAAGATCACGAAGCGTAAATATGGTCAAGGACGCCGTATCTTCAAGATGACCCCACTGCACCATCACTTCCAGAAAGCAGGGGATCAAAACATACAGAGCCTTATTAATTTCCCGAAGCAACCGATACCGGAGTCAAAGATTGTAGTGCGCTTCTGGATCATCGGCATTCTTCTGGCAGCGCTTACTTTTGTGACGCTGAAGATACGATAAGCCCCCTTCCCCCTAAAGGGGGAGAATAGAAAGATAACGCAAAAATAATATATAAATCACAAAAACGAATATAATCACATAAACGCATAATATCATATATTCATCAGCAATTCAATTATGCATTATGCATTATGAATTATGAATTATGAATTAATCTGAATTATGAATTATGCATTAAAATAAAACTATGAAGAATCAGAAAGATTTTGAAGGGAAGACTCTCATTGTGCTTGGCGCAGGCGAAAGCGGCGTCGGAGCTGCCGTGCTTGGCGAAGCTCTCGGCATGAAAGTCTTCGTCAGCGACAATGGCCAGATTCCCGACAAATATCGCGCACAGATGCTGCGCAGAGGCATTCTTTTCGAAGAAAACGGACATTCCCGCAAGAGAGTGCTCTCAGCTGACTATATAATAAAAAGTCCCGGCATTCCCCCTACGGCTCCCCTCGTTAAGGAGGCTGAAGAAGCCGGAATACCCATTCTCTCGGAAATAGAGTTTGCCGGATGGTTTACGGATGCCAAGATGGTGTGCATCACAGGCTCCAACGGAAAGACCACAACAACAATGCTCATCTATCACATCCTTTCCAAGGCCGGTCTCAATGTCGGACTGGCCGGCAATGTGGGGAAGAGCCTTGCCCTGCAGGTGGCTGAGGAACCGCACGACATCTATGTGATAGAACTTTCAAGTTTCCAGCTGGAGAATATGTATGAGTTCAAGGCAAACATTGCCGTCATGCTCAACATCACTCCAGACCATATGGACCGCTACGACCACAAGATGGAGAACTACACCCGCGCTAAATTCCGCATCGCACGCAATCAGGATGAAGACGACTACTTCGTATATTGGCTTGGCGACCCCATTGTGACAGCGCAGGTGAAAGCCCTTCAGACGGAGGCTCATCTTATGCCATTTTCCGACACAAAAGAGCCGGACTCTGTGGCTTGGGAAGATGAGGACGGCATCGTGCATTTTGAGATACCGGGCGAGACGTGGGATATCCCTCGCGACAGGATTTCCCTGCAAGGACGCCATAATCTCTACAATTCGATGGCTGCCGGAATCTCAGCAAGCTTGCTCTCTATCAAGAAAGATACGATAAAGGAGGCGCTTGGCGATTTTGAGGCTGTAGAGCATAGACTCGAGTTTGTAAGGGAACTGAACGGAGTGCGCTGGATCAACGATTCAAAGGCCACCAACGTCAACTCCACATGGTATGCCCTCGACAGTATGCGCACTCCTGTGGTGCTGATACTCGGCGGCAAGGACAAGGGGAACGACTACAGCGAGATTCTCCCTCTTGTGAAGGAAAAAGTGAAGGCAATCGTCTGCATGGGAAAAGATAATCAGAAACTTCTCGATTTCTTCTCCAATGAAGTCAAGGAGATTCGCGACTTCCACTCGCTGAAGGAGGCGGTAGCGGCATGCAACGAGCTGGCAAAAGAGGGGGATACAGTATTGCTATCTCCTTGCTGCGCAAGTTTCGACCTATTCAAGAGCTATGAGGATCGCGGCCGCAAATTCAAGGACGCAGTAAATGAACTTTAAACTAATGCATAATTCATAATGCACAATTCATAATTCATAATGCATAATTCATAATTGATTCATCAGAAACAAAGCTTTATGAATAGAGAATAATCATGAATAATGAATAGACAATAATTATGAATTATGAATTATGCATTATGCATTAAAAAATAAATTATGCATTAAAAAATAAATAACGATGGGACAGGAAAGTCAAGGCGGACTCTACATCCGCGAGTCGATTGGAGGAGTACCGGTAGAATCTGAAAAGGTCTCCGCAAAGGGAAAAAAGAATACCCGGAAGAAGAGTGAGACGGTGGTGACGACACTCAAGAGCGACCCATACATATGGGGCATCTACCTGATGCTTCTGCTCTTCTCCATCGTGGAGCTCTACAGCGCCTCTGCTTCAGAGGTGGTGGGGTCGAACGTGTATGCACCCCTCATCCGCCACGGAATATTCCTTGGCATAGGCTTCGTGCTGCTATATCTCGTGCAGCGCACTCACTATGGGTATATCACACGCTTTGCCGGCCTGATCGGCATATTGTCGTGGCTTGCGCTCGCCTACTCCACCTTCATGGGGGTGGAGATCAATGGAGCGCAACGCGCATTCATGCTCGGGCCATTCACCGTGCAGCCCCCGGAAATAGTGAAACTTACGGTGATCATATGGCTCGCTACAATTCTGGCAAAAAGCCAAAAGCGGCATGATGTGAAGACCTCCGGCATCGTATATTCGGCCATCGTAGTGGCTGCTTTCGGTGGTCTCCTGGCGCTCAACGGACTTACCAACACCCTGCTCGTGATGGTGGTGAGCGTATCTATGTTCCTGATTTGCGGCATTCCACTAAAGAAGATATTAATCGTAATCGGAGTATACTCAGTGCTCTTCGGAATCTTCTATGTCAGCACAAAAGTGATCAACAAGCCTACCGATTTTGACAAGGTAGGGGAGACGGAGCAAGTGGTGGCTGCACCTACAGGGGGCGACCACTCCATCGGCTCAAAGACCCATGCCAACCGCATCGTGCGCTTCCTCAGAGGTGTGCATCCCGACGACCCCCTGACAGATGAAAACCGTCAGGTGATAATGGCAAAGCTCGCCCAGGCTCGCGGGGGAGTGGTAGGGAAAGGTTTCGGTAACTCACGCGAGAGCGTGCGTCTCCCACTGGCTTTCTCCGACTATATATACAGCATCGTGATTGAAGAGAGTGGGCTGATAGGGGGAATCTTCCTCATGATACTCTATCTGCTGCTTTTGGCAAGGGCGGGCTATGTGGCGTATAACGTCACCCGAGCGCTCCCGGCCTTCCTGATACTCGGATGCGCCATATTGATTGTGTTCCAAGCGTTGGTGCATATGGCCATCGTCACGGGACTCTTCCCGGTGTCGGGGCAGCCGTTGCCCCTCATCTCTAAAGGGGGCACGTCGGTGCTCGTGATGAGCGTCGCCATCGGAATAATGCTCTCCGTCTCGAGATATGCAACCCGACAGAAAGAAGGGAAATCCGAGCGCGAAAACGATGAGGCCCGCCACTTGGGCGACGATATGAACGCAATCAACGCTTCTGCAGAATAATCAACGGCGGAGGGGTGACTCCCTCCGCGCCACCTATACCCAAGATGAAAAAAGACAAGTACAGAATCCTGATAAGCGGCGGAGGCACCGGAGGACATATCTTTCCGGCTCTCAGCATCGCCAATGCTCTGAAGGCGCGACTGAACGCAGAAATACTCTTCGTGGGAGCCGACAACCGCATGGAGATGGAAAGAGTGCCGGCAGCCGGCTATGAGATAAAGGGATTGCCGGTAGCCGGATTCAACCGCAAAAACCTTTTCAAGAATTTCGGAGTGCTTCTGAAGCTTCGCCGATCGATAGCCATGGCACGCAAGATTGTGGCCGATTTTAAGCCAGACATCGCAATCGGGGTGGGAGGATACTGTTCAGGCCCGACCCTGAAGGCAGCCCAAAGGGCAGGAGTGCCGACATTGCTTCAGGAACAGAACTCCTATGCCGGAGTCACTAACAAGCTCCTCGCCAAGAAAGCCAAAAAAATCTGCGTGGCTTATCCTGACCTCGAGCGATTCTTTCCGGCAGAAAAGATCGTGCTGACAGGCAATCCCGTGCGTAAGGATCTCCTTGCCGCATCCATATCTCCGGAAAAGGCCCGCGAGAGATTCGGCCTGAATCCGAATCTCCCTACAGTGCTTGTAGTAGGTGGCAGTCTCGGAGCCCTCACTCTCAATGAAAGCATGGAGAGTGGCATCCGTCGCCTTCACGACGAGGGTATTCAGGTGATATGGCAAACCGGAAAGAATTTTGGCGACCGTGGCACAGCCGCCGTCAAGAATCTGAAGGGTATCGTTGTTACAAAGTTCATATCCGATATGGCGGCAGCTTATGCCGCAGCCGATCTTGTGGTGTCGAGAGCAGGAGCCGGCTCCATTAGTGAGCTTGAGCTTCTCGGGAAGCCCTGCATTCTGGTGCCGAGCCCGAATGTAGCGGAAGATCATCAGACCAAGAATGCACGTGCCCTCTCCGACAAGGGGGCTGCCATCCTTGTCAAAGACTCCGAAGCCCGCGAGCATCTTATAGATGAAATAATCGCCACGCTCCACGACCCCAAAAAGCTACAGGAAATGAGCACCGAAATCAAGAAGCTGGCACTTCCCGATTCTGACGAAAAAATTGTAGACCAAAT
>CAYNPB010000042.1:0-6487 GCA_964399005.1 uncultured Sangeribacter sp. | reverse complement strand
ATTAAATAAAAGATGAAGATTCCTGAAAATATATATTTTGTGGGAGCCGGGGGGATCGGCATGGCTAATCTCGTGAGATACTTTCTCTCGAAAGGGTGCCGCATCGCCGGCTATGACCGCACCTCGACCCTCCTTACCGATGCTCTCCGTAAGGAGGGTGCCGACATCGTGTTTGAAGATGATGAGAAGCTTATTCCGGAGAGCATGAAGAGTCCGGAGACCACCCTTGTAGTCTACACACCCGCAGTCGGCGACGACAACCGCATATTGAGCGAATTCCGCCGCCTCGGATTCACCCCGGTGAAGCGTGCCGCCGTCTTGGGCCTCATCACAGCCGACACCGATGGGATATGCATCTCCGGTTCGCATGGAAAGACCACCACATCATCCATGACAGCATGGATATTGGAACAGACCGAAGGGGGCTGCAATGCCTTTCTTGGAGGAATCCTGCGCAATACGGGAAGCAACCTGATGATCTCACGCGGCAGCCGCTACTCAGTGATAGAAGCGGATGAATACGACCGCTCGTTTCATCAGCTTCACCCGTGGCTTGCAGTAGTGACGTCGACCGATCCTGACCATCTCGACATATATGGCGACGAAGCAGGCTACTTGGAGGGGTTCGCCCACTTCACTTCGCTGATTCGCCCGGGAGGCTTCCTGATAATGCATTCAGGGCTTAAGCTGAAGCCACGCATCGGCCAAGAAGTGACACTTGAGACCTACAGCGGACATCGCGGCGAAAAAAGAGGGGATTGGTATGCCGACAATGTGCGTTGGGGCACCGGATCGCTTACCATCGACATCCATGGCCCGCAGACTGAGATACTCGACATAAGCCTCGGAGTGCCGGTAGAAATCAATATCGACAACTCCGTGGCTGCTGCCGCTGCCGCTTGGCATGCCGGCGCAACACCGGAACAGATAAAGAAAGGACTCGAGACTTTCAAGGGTGCAGAACGCCGATTCCAGATATGGCTCGACGGAGTGACGCAGAGCAAGACTGCCGTCATAGACGACTATGCACACTCCCCGGCAGAAGTGAAGGCTTCGATAGAGTCAGTAAGAAAACTTTATCCGGGGCGCGAGATAGCCGTCATCTTCCAGCCACACCTCTACACCCGCACCCGCGACTTCGCTCCGGAGTTTGCCGAAGCCCTCTCGGCAGCCGACCGCCTGATCATGACAGAGATCTATCCGGCACGCGAAAAACCGATTCCGGGAGTCGACTCTCAGATGGTGCTTGAAAACGTAGATTGCAAAAATAAAATATTTTGTGAGCGGAAAAATTTGCTTAATTTGATAAAAAATAGTAATTTTGAGGTGCTTATGACTCTCGGCGCAGCAGATCTCAACGTGATGCTGCCCGAAATATGTCGCATAGTCACCGCAACTGACTGATATATAAATTGATATAGAAGCACGCAAAAAAGGGATAATGGATTAGCGAAATATGTGGAAGACAACGTTTAAAATCGTCTTGTGTCTGGTGCTGCTGGGATACGTGGCATTTGCCTTTGCGTTCGTGCATGAAGAGAACGCAAAGCGCGTATGCCCCGGCATCGACCTCCGCATCATCGGAAACAGCCTCCCCGACAGCGTGCTGCGACAGGGAGTAAATTCACAGCTTGCCAAGTATGGACATAAGCTGACGGGGGAGAAACTTGCAAATATCAATCTTAAGCATCTCGAAGACTACCTGAGCACTTTCTCCAACTTCGAATTAGTGGAATGCTCCTTCAATCCTGACAGCCGCCTGCGCATCACGATCACGCCGATCAAGGCAGAAGTGAGAGTCTTTACCGACAAGGGGGGAAGCTTCTACATCAACCGATATGGAAAGCGCATCAAGGCGGATGCTGAATTTTTCGTAGATGTCCCCGTGCTGATAGCGCCACAGAAATATGAAAACTGCATATCATCGGCGCTCTCCGTAATCAGATACACAGGCTCGGATCCGGAACTCAGTCAGCTGATAGCTGCCTACAAGATCGACGGACCCAACGACCTGATCATTATCCCACGCATTCAGGGACACGTCATAAATTTCGGTGATTCCACACGCCTTGATGAGAAAAAGGCTGCCATAATGGCCACCTACCGCAAGGTGCTCCCGGCTAAAGGATGGAACACCTACGACACTATTTCCGTCAAATTCAAAAACCAGATCGTGGCTACGCGCCGCAACAAGGCGATCTCCACCCATGGAGCTCTGGAAGATGACGGAGAGGATCTTGAAGAGGCCACACTCCCTGACGTGGCGAACCTAAACACTCAAAATTCCACAGAAAACGGACAAACAATATAATGGCTACAGACAGATACATAGCAGCTCTTGAAATAAGCAGTTCGAAAGTGATCGGAGCCGTAGGGGCTGCCGGCAAAAGCGGACAGCTCGAAATTCTTGCCATCGAGCAGGAAAAAAGTGCAGATTCAGTGAGGTATGGTCAGATACAGAATATTGAGGAGACCTACAATCACATCACTTTCGTGCTTGAAAGACTTGAACGCCGCATGCACCCCCGGGAGATCACCGGAGTATATCTCGGCATATCCGGACGCTCTCTTCGCAGCATCCGCAAGGAAGTGTCGCTCGCCCTTCCTGACGACACCGACATCACTGACGCTATCCTCGAGCGCCTGAAAAGAAGCGCCATGGAGGCCGACCTCGACAACACGCTTGAAATCGTCGACGCCATACCCCGTATTTTCACCGTAGGAAAGACCGAGACTCATCGCCCGAAAGGAATGATGGGCAATCATATCACCGCCATCTACGACCTGATAGTGGCTCGCCCCATAATCCAGAGCAATCTCAAGAGAGTAGTCAAAGACCGCCTTGACCTTGACATCAAGGGAATCATTGTCACCCCATTGGCTACCGGAGATATCGCCCTCAACGAGCACGAGAAAAAGCTCGGATGCATGCTGGTGGACATAGGAGCTGAGACCACCACAGTCACCATCTACACCCGCGGCAACTTAGTATATTACGCCACTCTGCCATTCGGCGGAAGAAATATCACCCTCGACCTAATGGAGCTCAATGAGCTCGAAGACAAGGCTGAGGAATATAAGATCAATTTCGGCAACGCCATCGCCCCTTCCACACCATCTCAAGTGAAAGTGGGAAGCCACAAGCAGTCGGATATAAGCAACTATGTAGTGGCACGAAGCGAAGAAATCGTAGCCAATATTGTGGAGCAGATCAAATATGCCGGACTGACGGAAAAAGACATTCCGGAAGGAATCGTGCTTTGCGGAGGGGGTGCCCGCCTCAACGGGATGATGGAGCTGATAGGCAAGTTCACCGGCCTTAAGGTAAGGATGGCTACTCTCCCTCACTATATCCGGATGGACAGCAACGGCCAGGGAATGGAAAGCCTGCAGCTTGCCGCCATCATGTATGCGGCATCGAAGAGATCTGACGAGGATTGCCTCCAGATTCCGGCAGCTCCCGAACCGGAAAAACCGGAAGAAGAGGAGGCCCAGGCTCCTCAGACTCCTCAACCGCCGACTCCCAAACCGAACAAACCGGGCTTCTTCAGCCGCCTGGGCAATACTTTTGGAAGAATATTCACTCCAATCGGAGAAGACGACGAAGGGGATGAACTTACTTGAAAAATAAACAGAAGAATATGGAAGATTATCTCAACGACATATCCAACACAACCGAATTTCTTGACGACGCCACCTCTGCCATAATTAAGGTGATTGGGGTAGGGGGCGGCGGCGACAATGCCGTCAACTACATGTACCGGCAGAATATCCCCAACGTCAACTTCGTGGTGTGCAATACCGACGAACAGGCCCTGAAGATGTCGCCGGTGCCTAATCAGCTGATACTCGGATGGGACGTAACCCGTGGACGCGGAGCCGGCAACGACCCCGGCACCGGGCGTCAGTGTGCCGAGGCTTCTACCGAAGACATCCGCGCTCTTTTCGACAAGAACACCGAGATGGTATTCATCACTGCCGGCATGGGTGGAGGCACCGGCACCGGTGCGGCTCCCGTAGTGGCGAAGATTGCCAAGGAGGAGAATAAGCTCACCATCGGCATCGTCACCATCCCGTTTCTCTTCGAAGGGAAGAAAAAGATCATGAAGGCCATCGAGGGGGCGAGGGAGATGCAGAAATTCGTGGATGCACTCCTTGTCATCAACAACGAGCAACTGATTGAGATCTACCCCGACCTCAACTTCTTCAACGCATTCGAGAAGGCCGACGACACCTTGGCAAATGCAGCCCGCTCCATCTCCGAGATCATCAGCGAGGAGTGCTATATCAACGTCGACTTCGAAGACGTGAAGACCACTCTCCGCGACTCTAAGACTGCCATCATCGCCACAGCCTACGGCGATGGCGACCATCGCATCACGAGCGCTATCCGCAATGCCCTCCATTCGCCACTGATGAAGAAGCATGACGTCAACACCTCGCAACGCCTGCTGCTGAAATTCGCCTGCAACCGCAACAGCGAACGCCCCATCACGGCGCAGGAAATGACCGAAATTTATGCCTTCACTTCCAAACTTCCCGATACGATCGACGTGAAGTGGGGTATTGCCGACAATCCTGAGCTTGGCGACAAGCTTAAAGTCACTATCCTCGCCTCCGGCTTCGACCTTACTCTCATCGACAGCAAGAAGAACGCCGACGGGGAGAAAGGCGTTGACTCAGAGAAAGTGGTGCTGTTTGCCGACCACAACGATCACGAAGCCAAGATTGCACAGGAGAAGGAAGTAGACCGCCAGATTGCCGAGATGTATGGCGCCGAGAAGCTGAAACAGCAGATTCAGGATGCCAACAGGGCAAAATATGCCGTGCTCGACCCCTCGCAATACGACGACCATGAGGTGGTGGCACTTCTCGAAAGGATTCCTACATTCAGCCGCGATTCTAAATATCTCGACGAACTCAGGAAAATCAAAACCCGCAAAGAAAACTCCACCCCTTCCTATCTCAAGCCTTCGAAAGGGGATGATGAAGACAATAAGAACAATAACGTCATAAGTTTTTAAATAAAAAAGATGAATTCTCAATCCACACAGACTTCGGACAATCCGGAGAAATTTCAGATGGTGGCCAAGACCTTCCAAGGTCTTGAGGAAGTGCTGCGCGACGAGCTGATCGGGCTGGGTGCTGAAAACGTAGAGGTAGGCAACCGTATGGTGCAGTTTGACGGCGACCTTGCCCTGATGTACAAAGCCAATATCTGCTGCCGCACCGCACTGAGAATATTGAAACCGATCGTGAAATTCACCGCCTCGAATCCCGACGAGCTGTATGATGCAGTGCGCGAGATCGACTGGGAGAAATATATGAATGCAGATTCCACTTTCTCCATCGACTCCACAGTGTCGAGCGCCGACTTCACGCACTCTAAGTTTGTCACGTACCGGGTGAAAGACGGCATCGTGGATCATTTCAACGATATATGTGGCTCCCGCCCATCCATACGCCTGCAGGGTGCTGATCTCCAGCTCAACGTGCATATCTCAGAAGACAGGGTGACTATCTCGCTCGACTCGAGCGGAGAGCCGTTGTCGAAGCGCGGATATAAGGTGGAAAACACCGAGGCTCCTATCAATGAAGTGCTGGCAGCCGGCATCATAATGCTGACCGGATGGAAAGGCGACTGCGATTTTGCCGACCCTATGTGCGGTTCAGGCACATTCCTCATCGAGGCTGCCCTCATAGCCGCCAACATCAACCCCGGCATCTACCGCGAGAAATTCGCTTTCGAGACTTGGCCTGACTTCGACGAGGAGCTATTTGAAGAAATTTACAACGACGACAGCGGCGAGCGCGATTTCGCCTATAAGATATACGGCGGCGACATAGATCCCGAAGTAGTCAGGATAGCACGCCGCAACGTGAAGAGCGCAAAAGTGGAAAATATGGTGGAAGTCACATGCCGCAGCATAGAGGATTGGACCGACAATGCCCCGGAGGGTGTGATGGTGATGAATCCCCCCTACGGCCAGCGCATCAATCCTACCAATATGACCGCACAGGCTCTCTACCGCACCATCGGCACCTGCCTGAAAAAGAACTTTGAAGGATGGAGCGCATGGATCATCGGTCTTGAAGATGGCTTCATGCACGATATAGGCCTTAAACCTTCAGTGAAATATCCTCTTCTCAACGGCGGACTGGAATGCACGCTCAATGAGTATGTGATGTTCAGCGGAGCATACAACGATTTCCGTGCCGAGGGAGGAGTAGTGAAGCATTCATCCGCAAAGACAGAGGGGCCGAAAGTGCGCCGCATGACCGACCGCGAATGGGAAGACGATGCCAAGCGCTATGACGGCAAGAGCCGCAAGAAAGATTCCGGCAAGGGAGATCGTCAGAAGCGCCGCATCGACGACAAGCCCCAATTCGGCTACGACAAACCCGGCTATAACGATGAAGAGCGCAAGCCACGTTTCAACAGCGACGACCGCAAGCCGCGTTTTAACAGCGACGACCGCAAGCCGCG
>CAYNPB010000041.1:15249-18152 GCA_964399005.1 uncultured Sangeribacter sp. | reverse complement strand
GGCTATGAGAATGAGGATCCACGCAATCCGCTGCATAAGTTTGCTAAGTATAATCTTACTCGCGACGAGAATAACCTGAATGTATTTGTTGATGATGACAAAGCTTATGGCGCTCTCTATCAGTGGGGACGTTATTTTGGATTTATTGATAACAAGGATAAATTCTCATCAACAAGATATAGCTTAACATCAAATTCATATATCCAATTTGCAGAAGCAATTGGATATCGAAATAACAGCGGCACTACAGATACATGGGAATATTCTGTTTATGATCCTGATGGAGATGGCCAGATTTACAATATTGCAAGCCCGGATCCTCTTTTCCCTTATGCCCCAATAGTAGTAGGATTTAATCATTATCCAGCAGGCAATGAAGTTTACTATGATTATCCAAAGATTTATAATTTAAAGAGTCACCTTGCCCTAGAAGAACCATTCTATATGATGCCCGGGGAACCAGGGACATTAATTGGATTATACAGGATGGGTAATAATAATTATGTGGACGAATACGCCAATTCAGGCGACTACTGGGCAGAAGCGTTCGGAGTAGGCGGCTCTACTTGGAAAGAAAGAGCAAAAAATCAAGGCTTCGCTGAAGACAAGCTAAATCCTTGTCCTGATGGATGGAGATTGCCATCGGCTGCTGAAATGAATGAAATTATACCGGAAAATGGATTGTACGAGCCCAATGGAAATCTTGCTTCTATGGTTAAAGATTATTGTGAGCTTCGAAAAACTGAAGATGGTGTAAATTATGTGATTCGTTGGAATTATGTTAGCACCAATAATTATGTTGAGATCGAAGCTGTAGTAGTAGACGATTCATATACAAGTGTGAACCAAATTACACCTCATTTCTGGGATAACCATAAGACAGACAAGGTAGTCCGCATCTTCCCCTTTACTGGAGGAATCCGTCCATTTACAGGCATAGTATATGGAAGCACGGCATTCGACACATTCATTTGTCGACCTATAAGCATGGGAGCTCCAAGATTCGATACTAAGTCGGTAAGATTTGGTTGGGCCTACGGCATATTAGTAACACTTAATCCAAATGAAACTGGTTCTGTCAATAATCATTTCGGTGGTTATTGGGTAAGCGAGAAAGATCAGGCTGTTAAATTTTGTGCTGCTAATTTTGAGCGAGAAGTCAATGGCAACATTCACCCTGAAGCATCCGAATACACTCGTATCAGGATGGAAGAAACAGGTCCTGCATTTGGTATGGCTATTAGACCGGTGATGGATAAGTAATTGGATATTTGGGGTTGGGACGCGTAACGACGCACGCGGAGCGTGCTTACTACTCAATTTCATTCTTGTAATGACTAAATTTGGATTGAATATATATCGGCTTCTCCCCTCCCCCTTTAGGGGGCTGGGGGGCTTGTTTGCGCTCTTGCTCTGTCTTCCTTGCTTCGCTGCGAATCCCGGGGGGAGCGAGATCATAAGCCGGTTTGACAATACTTTTAATCTCCTTGATACGCTGATCTTCGGTCAGCAGGCTTCCCGTGCAAAAGTATTCACCGGTGGTGCCATTCCGAGTATCATCGCTTCCGATTCAAGTGCCATCTCTCCCGAACTGGACTTTGCGCTGCGCGAGAACACTGCTGCCAAACTGCATGAGGGTAACGGACAGACAGGTCTCCAACTGACAGGTCAGGCCTACTATCGCCTCGCCGGCAACGGCGGCATCGACGACGTGGCAGGAGAAACCGGTCAGGGTTTCTACCGCGCTAAGGTGCAGGCGGAGCTCCGTTGGTATTTCCTCCAAAGTTCCCTTTTCGGGAAAGAGGGGCGCCGCAATGTGGCAGAGTTGGAGGAGAAGATAGCACGTGCCGGATATGAGAAGGAGAAGATCGACATCAACGAGTTTATGGTGCAAAACCAGATAGATGTCTACTACGACAGCATCACGGCAGGCGTGCTTCAGCATCGCATTGCTGTGCTCCAGCTCCTTGATGACGCCCAGCGTTACCTCCTCGGCAACGAAAACATCTCGAGCGACGACCTCGTGAAGACGCTCAACGACCGCCTGGACGCTGAGCGAAAACTTGCGGAGATCGAAGGCTCCTACCCTCGCGCGATGTCGCTTGCCGGCATCCACGCCACTACGGTGACAGTCGACTCTGCAGCCCTTGTCAACTATGTGGCAAATTCGCAAGGGGATATGAAACTTCTTCAACTCCGAATGGAGCTTTTGGAGCAGAAAGAGAAAAATGTGAAATGGTGGTCGGCTATCAATGTCGCCCCATTCATAAGATATGCCAATTATTTCCGCCACGGCCTCCCGAACACTTACAATGTGGACGCCGGAATCACTTTCACACTCCCTCTCAACGACGAGTTCCGCAGGCGGAAGCGCACCCTCCTATCGGAGAAGGCTGTGCTCGAGTCGGAACAGCAGAGACTGAGCCGCCGCGTCGCCGACAAAACGGCGATCGTGGTGGCGGAAGTCGGTCGCCTCGACCGCGCTTCGAAAAATGAAATCATAAGAATCAGCGAAATAAAGAAGTATCTGAAAGAACGCAACAATGCTTATCTGAAAGGGAAAGGGGAGCACAACAGGCTCTCTCGCGCTAAGGAATATGCGATGTATATCAATTGCCTGGAGCGCCTGATCGACTATCAGTATCGCCGCGATTGCCTGATAGCCAATCTGCAGTCTCTGCTTCCTGATGAGAGCATCTTGCGCTTCTGCAGAATCATACCAATTGAGAATTGAGAATCTTCAATAATTGAGAATTGAGAATCTTCAATAATTGAGAATTGAGAATTGAGAATTGAGAAATTTCTTTAATTTTGAATTTTGAATTAAAGACTCTGATTATTCTGATTGCTCTGATTATTCTGATTGCTCTGATTATTCTGATTGCTCTGATTATTCTGATTGC
>CAYNPB010000041.1:8917-15149 GCA_964399005.1 uncultured Sangeribacter sp. | reverse complement strand
CTCTGATTATTCTGATTGCTCTGATTATTCTGATTGCTCTGATTATTCTGATTGCTCTGATTGCTCTGAGAATTTCGAATTTGGAATTCTGAATTAGAAAATAGAAAATGAAAAATTTCACTTATCGCTCGCTCGACGAGAAAGAGAACATAGAGGAGATCCTTAAGCGCAGACGTCGCAAGATCAACCGACAGCAGATCATTTCGGTCGTAATCTTCATGATCCTGCTCGGATCTATTGCCCTCTATATCGCCCACCATGTCTACTACACGGTGCTGGACGGTTATGTGCATGTAGATACCAACAAGGTTCGCACGCCTTTCGACATTTATCTTGACAGTGTCTATGTGAAGACAGGAGATCTGGTGGTGCCGGGCGATACGCTCTATTCCTACTATATGCTCAATCTTCTCGTGGATAACGTGAATCCGGATGAAGAACCCCCGATGGTGGCTGTGAGCCGCAACTACAAACTGCAGTATGAGACGGCCAAGCAGCAGATCGAGGTGCTGAAAGTGAAGATTCAGGAGCTGAAGAAGCAGATTCAGATCGAAGACCATAACATTGCGCTCGGATTGAGCAGCAATTCGCATAAGCTCGACCTCGAACGGGAGCTTAAGGAGACGGAGGCGCGCCTGAAGGCTCTCCAGGCTGAATTGGACACCCTGCGCGAGACTCGCGAGGAGACTAAGGTGGTGTTCGACCGCAAACGTGCTTCGGTCGACGGCGCTCTGCTCCCGCAGATCTACGATGATGCCCGTTCGGCTCAGATGCGCCGCGCCATTTCCTACCGCCTGGCAAGCGACTCTTCGCTGATCACTGATGTGAAGGCTCCTTTCCGCATGATCTTCTTCAAGGAAGAGGAAATCATGAGTAAGCAGCATCTGAATTTGGAGGAAAACAACCTTAAGGTGGTGGCTTACGTGCCGGTAGACAAGATGAGCCGCATCAACAATAATTCAAAGGCTGAGATAGTGGTCAACGACCAAGTCAGCTTCAAGGCTCACGTCAATGTGCTCGGTACGAGGACTGAGATGATTCCGGAAAACCTCCGAAGCTATTTCTCCAAGAAGAATACGGCTGTCATAGCCCTCTTCGACATCGACCGCGGACAGACTCTCCCGCTTTGGGCTTTGGCTTCGGGTATGCCTGTTTCGGTCAGAATAAAGAACTACCAATGGGCGAAGGAGGAAGAAGACTCAATCAAGACCAAACCTGACTACCTTTGGTTCACGACCGGCAAGGGCGTGATGACCGAGGAGAAGGATGGGCGATTGGTGCCGATCTCTGATTCGATTCCGAATAATTGAGAATCTTCAATAATTGAGAATTGAGAATTGAGAATTGAGAATTGAGAATTGAGAATTGAGAATTGAGAATTTAGAATTTGGAATTTTGAATTTTGAATTAGGATTCTGATTATTTTGATTATTCTGATTATTCCGATCACTCGGATAATTCCGATATCTCCGATTTTCAAATAAGCATTATGAATTTTGATAAAGTATGAACTCACCATATCAAATAGTCACAAACCGCAATCAGCACCGAATCCTCGTCATCAACGAGCCGGTCAATGTAGACCAGACCCGGGGGCTGGAGTTTGAAGACTTCGACGCTATCTACATCAATGTCATCGATAATGTGATGGACCGCAATATGCTGGCGATCCGTCTCGCTTCACCTCTCCTTTCGGAGAAGTGCCGTTTTAAACCTTGCTTCGTGACGCGCCGCCTCGAGGGTTGGCTCGGTAAAGCGGAGGTGATAGTGGATGGATATGCCACTACCCCCACCGACGACTCTATGGCACGCACCATAGAGGATATCTACTCCAATATGCGCCGGCAAAACTTCCTGCTCGGCACGCAGCCGGTGGTGACGCACGCCGAGGAGGTGATACGCCTCTGCCGCTATGCCATCTCACGCGGCCGATACACTTTCTCTTCGCAGCCCACTCCGGGACTCGCAGAGGGATATATGGCGCTCTACTACTACACTCTATGGTTTGCAGGCCAGCAGGCGATGCAGGCTGAGGAACGCGAATGGTTTCACCAGCAGCTCCTCCGCCTCGGATATATCCGACGCACTCGCTTCATCGACCGCATCCACGTATGCCCGATATGCAACAGCAGCCACCTCCTCTTCTTCGAGACCTGCCCGGAATGTGGCAGCTCAGATATTCATGAGGAACCGGTGATCCACCATTTCCGCTGCGCAAACGTCTCGCCGGAGCATACATATGAGCAGGATGGCGAACTGATCTGCCCTAAGTGCAAGAAGACTCTCCGACACATCGGAGTGGACTACGACCGCCCTTCATCAATCTATTCATGCCGCGCGTGCGAGCATACTTTCATGTATCCCAACATGCGTGCGCTCTGCACCAACAACCGCCGCACATGGCGACCCGAGGAACTGCGCCCCGTCGACGTGGAGGAATATGAGTTCACTCCCGACGGCATTCGTGCTTTCGCAAGCAATGAGGTGGAGAAGACCCTGAATCTGACAGGATTCTATGGATATTCTTCCATGACAGATTTCATTGCTTATCTACGTCAGTTCACTACTCCCGATATCCTTGGGGATTCAATGATAATCGTAGGCCGCTACTATATCTTTGACCCGGCTACGGACGACATGTCGGGGCAGGACGTGATGCCACCGGTGGTGCAGACTCTGCAGCGTTTCTTCAACTACAAGCAGGCTATGTGGGGCAACAACTACTATCTGCTCTGCCGTGTGCCGTCGGGTGAAGTGGCGAAAGCACTCTCCGACATGGAGTTTGAGGTGAAGGAGCAGCTCCGCGACTATCAGGAGCAGCATCCGGGATTTGACTTTGAGATGGTGGATTCCTACGTCTACCATCCGGGAGAGGATATTGAGCATTTTATCTCGAGAATCGAGGAGGATAGAAAATAAATGGATTACGTATTTGGAATTATAGATGGAATCATCGCCTGCTTCACCGCCAATCTCTCTTGGGACTATCTGGTGACGACGTATTGGTTTCTGATCTTTGTGGAATTTCCCCGCTATTATCTCACCGACCTTATCGCGGTGTCAAGATATGGGGCAACATGGAAGAGCCGCCGCAAGAGCGAGGAGATAGCCCGCCGCGCCCTCTTCCAGGAGCGTCCGCTCGTCACTATAATGGCGCCCGGCAAGAATGAGGGTAAAAACCTCTATCACCTGCTGGAGTCGCTGCGCGAGCAGACATACAATAACTTTGAGA
Organism: uncultured Sangeribacter sp.; assembly: GCA_964399005.1. GTDB lineage: Bacteria > Bacteroidota > Bacteroidia > Bacteroidales > Muribaculaceae > Lepagella. The sequence goes on along the minus strand of CAYNPB010000041.1, from coordinate 11,917 downwards.
TCATCATCGTCGACGACGGCAGCGACGATGCCACTCCCCTTATCTGCTCCGACCTGCAGCGCGCCGGCCATATCAAGCATTATTTCCGCATGACCGACCGCGGGGGTAAGGCTTCGGCTGCCAACTATGGCCTGGAACATGCCAAGGGAAAATATCTCGTGCATATCGACGCCGACTCGTCGCTCGACCGCAATGCCATCGAGGAGATACTCCTCCCCTTCTATATGGACCGCGACGTGCGCGGAGTAGGAGGATGCATCAAGGTGCGCAATGCCGACGACTCTATGTGCGCATCAATGCAGGCTCTCGAATATCTGCGTACTATCCAGGTGGGACGTATGGCGACCGACATGATGGGTATCTTCCACATCATATCGGGAGCATTCGGCGCATTCGAGACCGACACTCTGCGTCAGCTCGGGGGCTGGGATATAGGTCCCGGTCTTGACGGCGACCTGACGCAGAAGATACGCAAGGCGGGATATAAGGTGAGGTTTGCCAACAAGGCTGTCTGCCTGACGAGCGTTCCGGTGAAGTGGAGCAAGCTCTTCATGCAGCGTCTGCGCTGGTCGAAGTCGCTGATACGCTTCCGCGTGCGCAAGCATCACGACATCTTGCTGCCCAACAGCAATTTCTCCTTCTCAAATATGATCTCAAACCTTGACTGCATCGTATTTGACTGCATATTCAACTACATCTGGCTCTTCTATATCATCACTCTCTTCCTGAGCAATGCCGACCGCATCGTCGACATCATGATAGTGGGATGGCTGATAAGGCTTTGCTTCTCGATAGTGTCGTTTGCCTCGATGCAGGTGGTGTCGGAAAGATCGCACCAGGAACGAAGACTCGGATCGCTTCTTATCTTCCACACTCTCTACATGGGATATTTCCTGCGTGTGGCTCGACTTATCGGGCACACCGTGGAACTCTTCTTCTATTCTTCCTACAAGGACAACTGGAATCCGAAGAAGACTTCTACTGTGGCTATGGCGGAAGGACTTTGATAATTCATAATGCATAATTCATAATTTTGAATTTGGAATTGAGAATTTAAGATTCTGATAACTCCGATAACTCCGATAACTCTGATAACTCTGATAACTCTGAGAATTGAGAATTTAAGAAAATGAGAATAAAGAGAATCCTGATATTATTGGCTTTGCTGATGCCTATGGCGCTGCAGGCTCTTGCGACCGAATCTCAAGATCGCAAGCGTCTGCTTATCATCAACAGCTATCATGACGGTGCGCCTTGGGCTCAAGATATTATTAATCCTATACTTTTCGATATTTCAAGACGCGACAATTTCTTCGCTCCGGAAGTGATATATCTCGGCAATACGCTGATCCACAACGATGAGGATTTCGGAGTGATGGAAGAGGGTCTTTTCAAGAGATTCAAAAATAAGAAACCCGATTATCTCGTCTTGGTAGGAAACTTCTCTTTCGCGCTTCGCGACCGCATTGTGAAGGAATGGGGAAATGTGCCGATGCTTCTCGTATGCCAGTCGCTCGAATATGGCAGCCAGCGTTTCTATTACACCGACCCGGCAGCGGAGGAGGAATGCGAAGATCTGCGCCCGCTGAAGGAACTCCAGGCAAAATACAACTTTTCAGTAATCCATATCCCGAATCTCTACAAGGAGACTATCGACCTGATGCGATATATGTTTCCCGATATGAAGAAACTCGTCTTTGTGGCTGATGCCCTCTATATCAACCGCCACCTCAACCATGAGATTCGCGACTATATGAAGACCAACTACAAGAGCATTGAATATCAATGGCTTCTTGCCGGCGACGAGACGAGCGAGCAACTTCAGCAATATCTCCTCAGCAAAGACTATAATATCGGACTTCTGCTCTCTACATGGTTTTATGAGAGAATGACAATACACGGATATCCACAGCTGATTGCCGGAGACGCACATCTCATCAAGAGTGTGCGTCATCCCGTTTTTGGCCTTCGCGAGGCTTATTTCAGCTATGGCATCACCGGGGGTGTCTTCCCCTCCCCTCAGGAGTTTAGCGAGGATCTTAAGGAGGGTCTTGCCGACCTGATCTCGGGCGCTGATATGTCGAAGATTCCATTCCGGACTGTAGACATTAAGGTGCCGATCGTCAATTATGAGCGTCTGGAAAGATGCGGACTCACTGAGAAGAATTGCCCGGAGGGAACTGTCTTTCTCGACAAACCCAAGACTCTTTGGGAGCAGTATTACATGACGATAATCTTCGCTATCATCGCGATGGCAGCCCTTACGATTGTGGGCATCGTTGTGATGGTGTTCCAGCGCCGCAAGATCGAGATTCTCGACCATGCCAAGGAGAAGGCTCAGGAGTCGGATAAGCTTAAGATGGCATTCCTGGCGAATATGAGTCATGAGATCCGCACTCCGCTGAATGCTATCGTGGGATTCTCGCGTCTACTTCCGAAGACTAAGGATCCGGAGAAGCAGGCCCGCTTTGTGGAGACTATCAATGTCAACAATGATCTGCTGCTGAAGCTTATCGGCGATGTGCTCGACACTGCGAAGATAGAATCTAACACGCTTGATGTGCATAAGGAGGAAACGGACGTCAATAAGGTGCTTCAATCGGCCGACAGCACGGTGCGTTTCCGTCTGCGCAAGGGTGTAGGACTCGTGCTTAAGCTTGGCGAACCGGAATGCGTCATCTTCACGGATACGGTGCGTCTGCGTCAGGTGATAGTGAATTTGCTGACGAATGCCATCAAGTTTACGGAGGCAGGGTGCATCACGTATGGATATGAGTTGAGGGAAGGGGAGATATATTTCTATGTTCGCGACACCGGCAAAGGTATTGCGAAGGAGGATATCGGGCTTCTCTTCACTCGATTTACCAAGTTGAATAATTTTGCTCAGGGTAATGGGCTTGGGCTTTCTATCAGCAAGAGTATAGTGGAGCTATTGGGAGGACGGATCGGAGTCGAATCCGAAGGAATCGGCAAAGGAAGCCTCTTCTGGTTCACGCTCCC